>CAYVPM010000527.1:0-3769 GCA_964453475.1 uncultured Saprospiraceae bacterium
TCAGCGGCTGCCAGCCCCGGCGTGTGGGTTATTCCCGAATGTCGATGCGGCCAAACTTGAACTGCTTTTTGCCTTTGGTAATCAGCCTTGAAGAGGTGTATTCCTTGTTGCCAAAGTTTTGCTTTTTTGCTGTTATTACCAGATTGCCGTTTACGATGGAAGTATTGTCCTCCCGGTAGTATTGGAGCTCGTTGTTGCCCCAACCGCAGTTTCCAGGACAGCCATCGCCCATTTCAAAAGTCCAATCGGCGGTATTGAGCGCTGGGGCATTAAATTCATCTGCCCAGACAAGGTTGTACCCCGGGTAACTCGTCGGCGTAGTGTAGCCACCCGAAGGGATGGTCAGTCCGGCGGTATTGTCGTCATCGTCCTCAAGGGTAATGTTTGCTGCGTCAACTTCCAGCTTTACATTAATCGGGTTGTAAAATTTCAGCTGGAAGGATTCGCGCGGTTCCTTGACCTCGTCCCCAATTATTTTTATGGAGATGGTTTTTTGTGTTTCTCCCGCAGCGAAAACGATTTGCCCTGCAGTCAGCACCATAAAATCCTGGTCGGCGCTTGCCGTTCCCGGCACTGCAGCGAATTTCAACACGGCATTGGTCTTGTTTTCCCCATTCAAGGTCAAGGTTAACTGTACCGTTTGGTCTATGTCACCCTCCTGGACTGTCAGGTCAGAAAAAGTGATATTGGGCAGGTTCAAAGCCGGCGGGTTTCCGTCATCCTCTTTGATGCAAGCCCAGAACATGCTGGCCAGCAATGTGGTAAATATGAGTTTGTGCGCTATTCGTGTCATAATTTTTGTTGTTTGTAAGCTAAAATTTGAAGTGTTACTGATACACCCTGACGTAGTCCACGAGCATTTTTTGAGGCCAGATATCAGGGTCTACCCCCATTTTCCCGCCCCAATTGCCCCCAACGGCAACATTTAGCAGGAGGTGAAAGTCGCGGTCGAAGGGCCAGGCCCCAAAGCCTTCATGGCGGTTGCTGAAGGATTGAAATTTTTTCCCATCGAACTTGAAGTCAATTTTTTCGGTATCCCATTCAATACTATATACGTGAAATTCTGTGCTCAAAGTTTTTGACAGCAGCCCCCTTGTCACCTGCGTACCTTGCAAATGGTTGAAACGCTCGGTATGTACCGTTCCAAATAGAGAATCGGGAAGGTAGCCCACATTTTCCATGATATCAATCTCGCCACTTTGCGGCCAGCCGCCGTAGGCCCAGTCTGTCGAAAGCATCCATATCGCAGGCCAGATACCGCGCCCTTTTGGCAATTTAGCCCTGATTTCTATGCGCCCGTACGTCCAGTCACCTTTGCGCTTGCTCGACAGGCGCGCTGAAGTATAGGCTTTGCTTCCCATAGCTTCTTTGTGGGCCTCTATCACCAGGTAACCATTTTCAACACGCGCATTTTTTGCACGGTTGGCCGTGTAATATTGCAATTCGTTGTTCCCCCAACCACAGATATTGGGACAGCCGTCACCCAGGTCATAGCCCCATTTCATGGTGTCTGGCAGGCCTTCTGAATTGAATTCATCCGACCAAACAAGCTGCTTTGTACCTGCATCCAGTGCCGTTTCCTTCCAGGAAAAGCAGGCTGAAAAAACGGTTAAAAATGCCACAAAACCCAAAAAACAAAGTAGGCGTCTATTGGTCATCTTATGGATTTTATTGTGGCACAAAGCTCAGCTCAAACCAGCCTTCCGGCTTTGGTGTACCATTTTGATTCCTTTGGCGACCGCGCACTACCAGTTCTGTCGCCGTCATTTTCACCACATCGAGCACATTGTCGCAGTCCCAAACACCCATGAACTGGTCGTCTGCCAAAATGATTTGGTCCCGGCCATTGATTCCGGTTCCTTCCAGAAAAGTGAAATCACTGATCCCTGGGTCGTAGGCCTCTGCCTGGTAACCGTTCCAGGGGTTTACGCTGGCAACATTGTTCCTGTTTTGAAAAACGAAACCATCAAACGTGAAGCAGAAGCCATCGTCATATTGCTCCGACTGCAAGCCGTTCTCCGGGGATGTGAACCAGGAGTAGTCGTCGTATGTCGGGCCTACCCTGACCGCGCCCAGCGCATGACTCAGGGTCCAACATTTGCCGCCAGGGCCGCAATCGCCCGTGAGCAGAGCAAGCTTCGGGCTGCATGTCAGCGGCGCATCCGTGGTGATGCTGATTTTTTTGCTGGCCGAAGGCGTCCCGCTGCCATCGCTTTTTGATACGAAAAGGGTGATGGTATATTCTCCTGCCTTGTCATAAAAAACGGTATCGATGGCCTTGGCAGAGGTTTTGGGGGTACCGCCCGGCAAAGACCACAAACGCTGAAAATTGCCCTCCGAGATATCTTTTATGACCACGCGGTTGGAGTCGCTTGCCAGCACTTCGACACTGAACGCTGGCGCAGCGGCCGCATCCCCCAATTGGAAATCGTCATCCCTGTCAGGCTTGCAACCAATGACCAAAAAGGCCGTTATGGCGATGAGAAAGAGTGCTTTTTGCATGATTTTAATTTTATAGTTTATAATTGCCTCCTATGATCTAGTAACCCGGGTTTTGTTGCAGGGCGCCATTGGTGGCCAATATTTGTGATTGAGGGATTGGGAACACTTCATGGGTACCGGCGACAAATCCCAGGCTGGCCAGCACTTGTGGGGCGCGTTTTGTCCTTACCAGGTCAAAAAAGCGGTGTGCTTCCAGGCCAAGTTCCAGCCTGCGCTCCCGCATGATGGCATCAAGCAATGCGCTGCCCGTTGCGGTAATGGCGGGTATATTGACCCTGGCCCGCACTTTGTTGAGCGAAACCCTGGCGCCAACTTCGTCCCCTGTCCTGTATGCTGCTTCGGCGTGCATGAGCAACACGTCGGCG
Source organism: uncultured Saprospiraceae bacterium (assembly GCA_964453475.1). Lineage (GTDB taxonomy): Bacteria > Bacteroidota > Bacteroidia > Chitinophagales > Saprospiraceae > M3007. Next base: position 2,868 of record CAYVPM010000527.1, read on the forward strand.
AAACGGATCACACGGTCGTTGGTGCCGCCGTTGGGAACCGGATCGCCAAAGGGCGCATCTTCGCTTTTGTTGCTGAAATACTTTTTTGGGTAATAGAGGAATGGCATGTCGCCGGTAGCAGCAATGGTGAAAATACCGCGGTCGCCCATGGCATCGCCCAGTCGGAACACCGTTGACTTGAGACGGGGGTCTTCAAAGCCTTCCTTGAAAAACTCGTCGACGAAGTCTTGGGTGGGTATGTTGAACCCAAATCCGGCAAATTGGCCGCGTGCACGGGTGAAGACGTTGGTAAAGCTGCCCTCATTTGCGTTGTTTTTGCCCCAGTTTCCTCCGGAAGCATTCATATATTGTATCTCAAAAATGGACTCCTCGTTGTTCTCGCCGTAAAGCGGGAAAATATCGGCATAATTGGCCACCAGTTGGTATTCGTTGCTGTTGATGATGGCCTCAGCCGTTGCTTTGGCTTCTGTCCATTTTTCACGCCAGAGATACGTTTTAACCAGCAATGCCTGGGCAGCCCCTTGGGTGATGCGGCCAATATCGCTCGCAGGGTATTGGCCGCGCTTCCACAAATCGCGGGAAGCATCTGTCAGGTCTTTTTCAATAAGGTCCCATATTTCGGCAGCCGATGCACGCGGCATGTTGTACTCCGAAGGGGCCAGTACATGATCGGCCAGCGGCACGCCGCCAAACATGATGACGAGGTTGTAAAAGTTCCAGGCGCGAATAAATTTGGCTTCACCCAATATCCTGGCTTTCAGTTTCTCATCCATGGCAATGGCCGGAACCTTTTCCAGCACCACGTTGGCACGGTAAATTCCTTCATAGTTGGCGCCCCATTCAGATTCGAGCAAATCGGTATTGCTTGGGCCTTTGAAGGTTTCCAATTGCAGGAGTGCGTT
>CAYVPM010000528.1:0-3769 GCA_964453475.1 uncultured Saprospiraceae bacterium
TGGCTATGCAAAAATTATATGCCAAACACCCTTGCGCCAAAAAACATCCTATATTTACCGCAATAATTCACCATAACTATCCTGTTGCGCACGCCGCTTGGTTTTGTGTATGCCGATCTTTACAATCAATTGAAAATCAGTTGAATCAAGCATACTCAATCACAAAAATCAGACGAATCACAGTCTAAACACCCATGCCATGAAAAAACCAATGTTACTCCTGTTGTGCTGCTTATGCTGCAGCCTAGCCCCTGCCCAGGAAAGCCTTAGCACCAGCCAGCCTTTCTTTCAGGATGCCCTGCACACCTACCAGAAATGGCTCGATGCCAGCGGCCTGGGCCCCGCCCTGCAGGCGCGTTCGGTGGAAGTAAAAAACGACACCCTGCTGGTGTTGTTCCTGGGCTTCCAGGTTGCCGATCCAGATTCTGCCAGGGCGATATGGGACCAGCTCCGACTCGATTTTACCCGTAAAACCCGGGGCGATACGCTGGAATACCAGCTTTTTGAAAAAATAAGCTGGTATTTCGAGGTGCCGCCCCGTCAGGTGCGCCTGTACCTGCGCGACAGCTATACAGGCCCCAAAGCGCTGTGCTGGGAAGCCCGGGTGTTGCCCGCCAATCGCAACGGAAAACCGGTTTATCAGGAAAAAAACATCGATTGCGGGTTTAAAAGCCAGGATTTTTCCGTAAGCATTGGTGCGCAGGAGCTGAGCGGCCTGCGGGCGCCCAGCGCAGCACAGCTTCAAAAGCGGCTGTCGAAAAAAGCAGTGTTCGAAAAGCTCAAGCCCTGGCTTACCCAGCGCTACCAAAAACCGCAACCGGACGGGGGCTGGTCGCATATCAAATTCACCGACGAATGGCAGACCCTGAAATTCGAGGTCGACGACCTGCGCCGCGAAGTGATCTCCACAGCCTCCAGCTCCTGGCTCTGTGAAGTGCTGTGCCAATGCGCCACCTGCCTGCCCTATGAACGGCTGGAAGTGGTGCTGAAATACGAGCCCGCCGACGATGCGACGGGCGCATTTTTACTTTCCGCCAACATCGCGGCCAAATACGGCTCTGGCATCTGGAAGCCCCGCGGCGGCGGCTGGCACGACCTCGACGACGAGCCGGCCAAAAAAGCCCTGCTCAAAAGCTACGGCGAACTGCTGATGACCGATATTAAACGTTTCCTGCTTCAACCCTGAATCCGATGAACAAAGACCTTTTGCTGCAGCTATTGGCCCAGGACGACCTGGAACAGGCGCTTTCCGCCCTGTTGGCAGATGCCGACCAATCAGGTCAACCGACCCTGCGCACGGCGCTCGTCCACCTTTCCGGTCAGCTGGAGGACTGGAAAAAAGCCCGGCTGCGGAACGACCTGCCCGATACCCGGATGACGGAAATGCGCAACGGCATCCGCGGCTCCTTGCTGGAGTTGGTAGAATCGCTTCCCGAGGAAACTGCGCCTTCAAAAGCGCCTGCCCGGCCCAAAGGCATGTTGGAAAGCCGCTTCAAAAACATCGTGTTCTGGGCCATGCTGGCGGGCAACGCGGCGGCCTTTCTGGTGTTGTTCGTGCTCGGTGAAGGCAGCGGCACCTTTACCCCTTCGGAAACCATGACCACCTGTTCCCTGTTGCTTTCGCCGTTGGCAGCCTATTTTTCGGTGATGTTCAGCGAAGTGGTAGCGCGGCGCAGCGGCGAAGTGCTTTCCGAAGCTGAAAAGAACCGGCGGATCGGCAGCCGCTTTCAGCGGGTATCGCTGATCGTGCTGGCGGCCTATTTTTTCCTGGTCTGCTACCTGATGCTGTACCGCTCGCAGATTAGTTTCAGCGAGTTTACCGGCTGGCTGGCGGCGCTGGAAGGCGGGCTGGGGGTGTTTGTGGCGCAGGTGGTGCATGCGTTGTTCAGGAAGGAGGGATAGGGTGGCTCGGATGTTCGTGGCTTTATCGGGCGTTGTCCAAACTCTCCCATATAATGGTAAACCACTATTTATCTGAAAAAAAGATTCATACATTTGAATCTTCTAATAAACACCCATATGGACAATGCTGCATTTTTAGACTTGTTACAGAAAACGGATGCCGTTTTTGAGGACGATTTAAACCTCACTACGCTCAAAAAGCTTCTACAGGAATGGGAAGGCACAATATTGGAAAAGCCTAAAAGCCTGGACAAATATAAAACGACCACAGGCTGCCTGGTGTTCGAATCAGAAATCAACGCTTTGAAAGCGGCAAATATGCCACCTGACCAATTGATGAAGGCTATCAAGGCCAAGTTCACTAAAACTGATGACAAACGATGCGAAGTTGGCCAGGTGCTGGAATACATTAAAAATAAAAACAAGAAAATTTATAAAAATTTTAAAAACAATGCAGAATCAGTAGCGCTTATCCTCAGAAACAACACGGAGTTGTTAAACCCATCGGCTGAAAACCCCGATGATTATATTATCAAGTCGGTGGTTTGTTCGGATGTAGTCGGTATATATTCGCCAGACGATCCAACAAAGTTTCTGAACCTGTGCCGAAATTTCTTTTACGACAGGCAATTGATCCCGGATGCAGAAATTTTCGGCTCCGGTTACCTGATCGCGCCTAATATTATCGTAACGGCGGGTCATGTCGTCCGGGAGATAAGGGAATCCGGTTGCAAACCGGAAGAGTTGATTTTTATGCTCGGATCACACAGTGTTGGGGGCACACAAAGCAGCCTTAAAATCAAAAAGGATCAGGTTTTTCAATTGCATCAGGACAGTATTCAAGAAAACGATCAGACTATTTTGGGAGAGGGCGGTGATTCTGCCTGGCTGAATATAAAACCTTACGGGCTAAACCAACCAAGCAGCAATCGCTCCAGCCCCCCTGACTTAAACACTAGAAATCCTAGCCCAAAAAGCCTGGATCTGTCCCAACCGGTTTATGCGTTGGGGCATGGCCTCGGGGTGCCAATGAAACTATCATTCGATGGAGATATAGAACACCCACCAAAAAAAGGTTGGATGGGCTGCAACCTGGACATTTTTCCCGGCAATTCAGGATCGCCTGTATTTCATGCCAATACACACGAACTTGTAGGCATTATCAGCGGGCCAGACAACCTTTGGCAGCCTATTTACAAGAATAAAAAATGTGTGTCCTATGAAATAAACAACAGCGGCAAAAGGTCCGTTCAGACCAGTGAAATTAGACCGCTGATCCAAAGATTTCAAAACCTCCAAAATTTTTAGAGCCCATGAATACCATAACAGAGCGTTTCCCCTTCTGCTATACCATGAAAGATGCGAGCAAAATATACTTGTTCGTGCTGGTAAAAGTGCCCAATGGTATGACAATCACATTCCCTGCGGACGGCGGGTTGGATGGACAGACCTATTCCTTTTCAATTGAACTGGAAGGAACTGCCAGCAGCCCGGGGAATGGAGTGAATCATTACAAGTATTACAATTTCGATAAAGTCAAAAATGGTCAGACCATTGAAAAAGTTGAAGTAAAAACAAAACTAAAAACTGCTTCCAGCACTTCCATCATCAAAACGATGACCATCGCAGTGGACATCATGGATGAGGTTAGCCCTCAGCTTCCCTTGCCAAACCCAGGCCCGACTGGCAACAGCCCTGCATTGAATACGCCTTACGTATGTACAATTTTGAACCAACCAAATGTAAATGTGCTTGGTTTTGATGCTGAGATTTACATTAAAACCGATAGTCCTAAGACATTTACTGACAGTCAGTCTCCCCCTTCTGGTGGCAGCACTGTCATGAACACCACTTCTACCATTACCAG
>CAYVPM010000529.1:0-3767 GCA_964453475.1 uncultured Saprospiraceae bacterium
GGGCGCAATGATACGGATACCGAGTGCTGACAGGTTGAGGGCAATGTCGTCTTCGAGGTTCTTGATCTTGGAAATACGAACGCCCCTGGCCGGAATGATTTCGTACAAGGTAACGGTAGGCCCGATGGTGGCTTTGATTTTCTCGATCTCGATCTTGAAATACAGAAGGGTTTGGATGATCTGGTTTTTATTGGCTTCCAGTTCGTCGCGGTCTATTTCAAGCACGGTGGTCTCGTGATCGACCAGCAATTGCAGGTGAGGGTATTCGTAATGTGAAAGCTCCAGCGTAGGGTCATAAGGTTCGGAAAAATCAGGTGAATCTTCCTGAATGGCCACAGTTGGCGGCTTGTAGGCCTCCGCGTCTTCCGGTGTGCTGGGTGGTGGCGGCACGTTGATGATGATCTCCATATCATCTTCCATGCCAGGCTTCAGGGTTTCGGGGCGCAGCAATTCCTGTTTGGGGGCATCTGAAAACAAGGAAGAGCGCTGGCTGAGGTCGAGTGCCGTTTGGCCACTGATTTCCTCGTTTGCAGGAGTATTGATGGCCGGGCGCAGCGGTTCGGCATCGATGGTTTCAGCTTCGCTGTCGGAAGCTGTGTTGGCGCTGGCGCGCGAAACACGGTATGCCGGCCGCCGTTTCCCGAAATTGCCGCTGAGCAAGTCGGCCCAGGCTTGTTTGGTTTCGTCCCAGAGTTTCTGCCAGGTAAATTCCGTCAGGTCAGGGTTGTTCGACCACACAAACGTGGCCACTACCGCAAACAACATGAGCGCCAGGGTGCCTGCCACCCCGAGCATATTCTGAATGTATTCACTGATCGATTGGCCAAACACGCCGCCCCAGGGGAACTCCAGTTTCTGAAAAAAGAAAGAACTGACCACCGAAACGATAACCATGTAGATGACCGTTCGCTGGAAAGTAAAAAACATGAATCCACCTGGCGAATTGCGGATAAACGCCAACCCTGTTTTGTACAGCAGGTACACAAGCCCAAACGAGGCCACTCCAAAACCCCAGTAAATGATTGAATCGGCGGTGAAAGCGCCCAAACGGCCCAGCCAGTTGTCCACCGGCACGTCCGCCAGGAACATTTCCCAGGAGAAGCGGAACACGATGTCGTGGTCGTTCTCCCAGGTGAAAAAGTAGGATGTGAACGCGATCAAAAAGTAGAACGACAGGAACAGGCAAAAAACCCCAAATAGCTTGGAAATCCTTTCACTGTCGAAATTCATACTCAATTGTCCGCCTTTTCGCTTAGCCATGCAGGAATGTCTCGGGGTGGAATAATGTTGTTTAGGTACCCTGCAAAAGTAACTTGATAGATTGAAAACAAGGGTATTTTATGGTGGAAAGCGAAAAATCTACTAAGAAATTTTTAGCGCACCAATTTCCCTACAATCCATTTCCCCCCTTTATTTCTTGCCTTAACGACATAAACACCCTTCGGCAAATCCCCCGTCCAAACCGGTTCATTTCCCACAATCGTTGTGTTGCGTATCAGTTTCCCCGAGCTATTAAAAATTTTCAGGTAAAGCGTTTCATCGCTATTGGCGCCTGAAAAGCGTACCCATTCGCCAGCAGGGTTGGGGTAAATTTCCAGTTGCCTGGCCGGGCTGTTTTCCTGGCTGCCCGTAACTGCCCCAGCAAATAGCCAGACATAAGCATCAGGGAACTCCCGCGCCCAAAACCACTCGGAATGTTTGCCATCTGAGGGCACCTCTGTCAGTTTTTCTGCATTCAAAAAGCCGGCGGTGCTCATGGCATTGGCAACGGCATTCATATCGTTCACCACATAATTCGATTGATTGCCGTCGTTCTCTTCGTCGGCGCCGGCCAGGAAATACACCTTTGCCGGCCCCTGTTTGGTGTGGGAGGCCGTATGGTTAACGGAGTTGTTGCCGCCAAACCAAAATGCCGGGCTGAATACCCCCGCCTTTGAAAAAACGTCCTGGCGCTCCGAAAGGGCGTACATGGAAATAAGGCCGCCCATGCTACTGCCAGCGATGCCCGTGCTGAGTCGGCCAGGCAAGGTGCGGTAGTTCATGTCGATGAATGGCTTGAGGGTATTTACCAGAAAATCGACGTATTCATCTCCCTGACCGCCAGCGTTGTACTGACTGTTGACCCAGGGCGAGTATTCATCCAGGCGGTATTGACCACCGTTGTCGATGCCGACGACGATGCAGCCGTAATCGCCCTGGGTGAACAATTGGTTGAGCGATTCATCGATTTTCCATTCCCCGGAAAAAGAAGTTTGCTCATTGAACAGGTTTTGCCCGTCGTGCATGTACAACACCGGGTAGTTTTTGGTGCTTGTGTGGTAGTCTGGCGGCAAATAGAGCCAAATCCGGCGGGTGCGGTTCAATTCAGGAATGGAAAAGGCGTTGTCGAGGATTTGCACATTGGGAGCCGCGGTGCCGGAGCCGCCACCCTGGCCTTCCCAGGACAATATGCTGAGGTTAACGGTGGTCGGTTGACCGTTGTAATTGAGCACGCGATCGGGCAGGAATCCGCCGCTGGCATTGCCTTCGACGGTGGACCATGAGCCTCGGGTAAACTTGAATTTCACCTGGCCTACAGGCGGCGTCAGCACAATTTGAAACTGACCGCCACCCAGCGGGGTCAGTATTTTGGTGGCATCACCAGGATTCCAGTTGTTAAAAGTGCCGACGACATGGATGTTGGATCCTGGCGGGGTATTGGCCGGGATTGCCGTGACTTTAATGGTGAGTTGGGAGAAGGCTGCGGAAAACTGCCCCAGCAGGAGGAGCAGCACTACGGCAGCCCGGGTGATAAAAAGTTTCATAAATATTAATCGGTTAATGATTTTTGAATTACACGGCAACACGGCTTAAAAGCCATACTACCAATCGCCGCCAGCGCCGCCGCCGCCAAACGATCCGCCGCCGAAACTACCGCCGCCGCCGCTGCCCCAGCTGCCGCCAGAGCTACCACCAGAGCCGCCGCCCCAGCCATTACCACCAATCCACCATCCGTCGCCCCAGTTGTCGCGGTTCCGTCGGCCGACAGACTTGCTGCCGTCATGGGTGATCCATTGGGAGAATTTGCGCAAGCGGTATACGATGGTGCCCAGGATTAAAAAGAAAATTAGCGCGATAAAAATCACGATAAACAGCGCCTCCGCCGTGCTCATGGGTTTGGAAGGCTCAACGTTGAATTCGCCCGACAATGCCTTGATGATCTCATCGAGCCCCGCATTGATGCCCTCAAAGTATTGCTCCTGTCGGAAATAGGGACCCATGGTGTTGCGGATAATCCGCCCCGCCAATATATCGGGTAAAGCGCCCTCGGTGCCATACCCCGTAGCGATGAAAATACCGCGGTCGGGCGGCACACTCTTGATAAGCATGACCACCCCGTTGTCTTTATCGGCACGGCCAATGCCCCAGCGGTTGCCGAGTTCAAAAGCATAACTGGATTTGTCGTAATCGCCGATATCGGGGCGTATCATCACCACAATCTGGGTAGTGGTAGAGTCGTGATAAGCCCGGAGTTTCTGTTCCAACTGCCCTTTTTCTTGTGGCCCCAGCCATCCCGCGTAGTCGTGCACGTACACCGCAGGATCTGGTTTTGGCGGGAAAAGTTCGGCATCGCCCTGCGCCAGCATGAAAAAAGGCAGCAGCAACAAAAGGACGGTGGACGGTAGACGGTAGACGGTGGACGATAGACGGTAGACGGTGGGCGGTAGACGGTGGATGGTGGACGGTTGACGGTGGACGGTAGACGGTAGACGGTGGACGACAGGCAT
>CAYVPM010000530.1:0-3763 GCA_964453475.1 uncultured Saprospiraceae bacterium
CGTAGGCTGCGGGTTCGATCCCTGCTGCCCCTGCAAGAAAAAATTGCGCGTTCGTTATCCCGCCGTTGGATGACGGACTTTTTTGACAAATAACAGCAACCCTTGAAACCATAACTGATTCGATCTCTGATGGAAAAACTCACACTTTACCTAAAGGAAAGTTACAACGAACTGCTCAAGCACGTGTCTTGGCCAACTGCTGCCCAATTACAGGAAAGCACTATCGTAGTTCTGGTAACTTCCAGCGTACTTGCGCTGCTCATTTTTTTAATGGATGGCGTTTGTAGCGTCTTTTTCAAGAACATTTACGGGATTTGGAGCTAAACTATAGCCCAGAGCCGTAATTCCCTTTCGACAACCATGACTCAAGAAAAAGAGCTGCCTGTCAACCCGGCAGGTGAAGAAAAAAAATGGTACTCCCTCCGCGTCATCAGCGGGAAGGAGAAAAAAATCCAGGAGCGCATCATCCTTGAGGTGGAGCGCTCTGAATGGGAGGGGATTGTATTTTCGGTAATTGTTCCTACAGAAAAGGTGTATAAAGTGCGGAACGGCAAAAAGGTAATGCAAGAGCGCAACTTGCTGCCAGGTTATATCCTCATCGAAGCATTAGGATCAAAATTGAATGGGGATGTGGCCAAGCATATCGCCGACATTCCCAACGTCATCCATTTCCTGGGCAAAGAAACGCCCCTGCCAATGACCCAAGCCGAAGCCAACCGGCTCCTGGGCAAAGTGGATGAAAGCGCAGAAACCGGCGAATCCTTGAGCGAACCATTCCTCATCAATGAAACCGTCAAGATTATCGACGGCCCATTTGCAGAATTCGTCGGGGATATCCAGGAAGTGAACGAAGAGAAGAAAAAGCTGAAGGTCATTGTCAAAATTTTTGGCCGCGGCACTGAAGTAGAACTCAACTTCCTGCAAGTAGAAAAAATTTAGCTAGGCTATTCGCTGCTTCCAAAAGCGACAAGCCCTGCGATTAATATTGAAGTTTGCTTTTTGATGCCAGTTCTCCCTGGCTCGCTTCCACAAAAGAGCAGGTTCAACCTTATAGTTTGGCAATGGGTTCATTGTCAAATTACAACTTTGACCAACAAGCATTTTATTTTACAATGGCAAAAGAAGTAGAAGTATATATCAAGCTTCAGGTGAAAGGTGGTTCAGCCAACCCTGCTCCGCCAATCGGCCCGGCTCTCGGTTCGAAAGGTGTGAATATCATGGAGTTCTGTAAGCGTTTCAACGCACAGACTACCGAACAGATGGGAAAAGTTCTCCCGGTGATCATTTCGGTGTATAAAGACAAAACGTTTGACTTTATCATCAAAACACCGCCGGCAGCTATCCAATTGTTCGATGCCGCTAAACTGGCGCCTGGTAAAGGTTCGGCCGAACCCAACCGTGTGAAGGTAGGCAGCGTGACCTGGGATCAGGTGCGCAGCATCGCTACCGACAAAATGCCCGACCTCAACTGCTTTACCGTCGAATCAGCAATGAAAATGATCGCCGGAACAGCACGCAGCATGGGCCTGAATATCACGGGAGATTCACCGTTCAAAAATTAAACTTCAGGCTGCTTGCAGCCTGGCCTGCCTGCAAAGGCAAAAGGGAGTTCCGCCCAATCGGGACGTTAAAACCTTAAACATTCTTTTCAATGGCAATTAAATTGACAAAAAAGAGAAAAGCAGTCGAAGGGAAAGTTGATGCTGACAAACTGTATTCACTCGCCGATGCCATGTCGCTCGTGAAAGTTGTCAACATCGCCAAGTTCGATGCTTCGGTCGATGTGCACGTTCGCCTTGGTGTGGACCCGCGCAAAGCCGACCAAGCCCTCCGCGGCACGGTTTCTCTACCACATGGCACTGGTAAAACCAAGCGCGTCTTGGTTTTCTGTACGCCCGACAAGGTTGACGAGGCGAAAGCCGCCGGCGCAGACCACGTTGGCCTCGACGAGTACATTCAAAAGGTCAGCGATGGCTGGATGGATATCGACGTGATCATCGCGACACCAAACGTTATGGCACAGCTGGGTAAAGTTGCCCGTATCCTCGGACCGCGCGGATTGATGCCCAACCCTAAGACAGGCACCGTAACAACAGATGTTGCTTCGGCAATCCAGGAAGTGAAAAAAGGCAAGATCGCATTTCGTGTCGACAAGTTTGGCATCGTCCACGCTTCTGTAGGCCGTATTTCGTTCACGCCGGAGCAATTGGCTGAAAACGCACACGAGCTCGTTTCTACCCTGGTAAAAATGAAGCCGTCCAGCGCCAAAGGCATCTATATGAAAACGGTTTCAATCGCCAGCACGATGAGCCCGGGCATTTCAGTAGACCCAAAATCCTTCAGGGTATAGTGCAGCGTGCCTGGCGGGCGGTTTTCATTTTCCTAAACCAAACGCAACACGCCTCACATACCAATTCTCGAATTCTTATACAGTCAAATTTACATAAAAAATGACCAGAGAAGATAAAACAGCAGCGATTGCAGTGTTGAAGGAAGAACTGGGTAATGCCCCGTTTTTCTACCTCGCTGACTCATCAACGTTGCCTGTCGCCAAAATCAACAAGCTCCGCCGCATGTGTTTCGAACAAGAAATCACGATGAAGGTGGCGAAGAATACGTTGATTCAAAAAGCTTTGGAAGGCGAGCCAGAATCTAAAGGTTATGCCGCACTTTATGAAGCGCTCAAAGGACCTACCACGATCCTGATCTCCGCCAACCCAAAAGCTCCTGCAAAGCTCATCGCTGAGTTTCGCAAAACCGAGGAGCGTCCTATCTTGAAAGCAGCATACATTGACACTTCTGTTTACCTGGGCGACGAACAACTCGTTGCGCTGACCAAACTGAAGTCGAAAGAAGAGATGATCGGCGAGATCATCGGATTGCTGCAATCACCAGCAAGCAGACTTGTCGGCCAAATCAAAGCCACTGGCTCAAAGATCGCCGGCATCGTCAAAACGCTGGAAGAACGCACCGCTTAATTAATTGATAATTCGATAATGAGATAATTTGATGATTAAACGGCATCTGTGCTATTATCACATTATCAAATTACCCAATTATCATATTAGAAATGGCTTCCAAGTTCGCACCATAGCTCCTAAACCACCCCCAATCGACCTAATTTCACACAAATTCGCAAACAAGTTTTAAATTTCTCTACAATGGCAGATTTGAAAGCACTGGCTGAAACGCTCGTGAACCTAACAATTAAAGAGGCCAACGAACTGGCTGGTATTTTGAAAGACGATTATGGCATCGAGCCTGCTGCATCCGCAGTAGCTGTTGCCGCAGCTCCTGCAGCTGGTGGCGATGGCGGCGGCGCAGCTGCTGAAAAATCAGAGTTCGACGTGATCCTGAAGGACGCCGGCGCGAACAAACTCAATGTGGTAAAAGAAGTTAAGAATATCCTTGGCTTGGGCTTGAAAGAGGCGAAAGACCTCGTTGACGGCGCTCCAAGTCCGCTGAAAAATGGTGTGAACAAGGCTGAGGCCGAGTCCATCAAAACAGCACTCGAAGCTGCAGGCGCTGTTATCGAAGTCAAGTAAGCTGATCAGTTCTGGTGTTGGCGCTGAACAATCAGTGCCTTCTTTCGGTTAACTATCAACTTGCGATTTCGAAACAATGCACTGCTTTTTCACACTACATTGATAAACGATTGGGCTTAACACGACTCCTGTACGCAGGAGCGTGTTAAGCCTATCGCTGTCTGTATGGGTTTCTTTCGACTTTTTCGACTTTACTCCCTAAGTAAAAACGGCTCAGC
>CAYVPM010000531.1:0-2803 GCA_964453475.1 uncultured Saprospiraceae bacterium
ACATGTCCGATAAGAAAACTCTAAATCTGTTGCATTTGAAACTTGAATCCGCCACATAGGGACATAGGACACATAGATTTTAAAACAAATACCCCTATGTGCCCTATGTGTCTATGTGTTTAAAATTAATGCACAACGACCGATGTTTTACAAAAATATACTTGGCAAAATCATCATGTTAACTATGATGGTTTCAGCCACCCAAAGTTCTCAGGCGCAGGTACAGATCAACGAACTACTGGCCATCAATTCAACCATCGCGCACGACCCTGATTTCGGCGAGTTTTCAGATTTCGTGGAACTGTACAACCCAGGCCCCACCACCCTCAACCTCGCCGGCTATACGCTCACGGACGATCCCGCCGACAAAGGGAAATGGACTTTGCCGGCAATAGCGCTGTTGCCCGGCCAGTACCTGGTTCTCTGGGCAGACGGGCTGGACAAACGCCCCGGCGACACGGCTTTTGTTGCCTACAAAAACGCCCTGGCGACCATGACAGCCCTGCACCTCGGTTTTCGCCTGAGCGGTGATGGCGAATACATTGGCCTTTTCAATCTGCAGGGGGAGTTGGAAGATGAAACTACCTATTGTGTACAAACCAGCGACATATCCTTTGGGCGCAGCAGCACCGACCCTGTGCAATGGCTGTATTTTGGCGAACCAACGCCCGGCTTCAGCAATTCGCCTTACGGTTCGGCGACGATGGAAACACCCGGCGAACCCGTTTTTTCGCTCGCCGAAGGCTTCTACCCTGCCCCTCAAGTCCTGACGCTGACGACACAGGAGCCTGGCGCTGTCATCCGTTTTACTTTTGATGGCAGTACGCCCAACGGCAGCGCTCCGGTTTTTAGCGATACATTTCCCCTTAACCTCAATCTCAGCATCAAAGCTCGGCTCTTTACTCCGGGCAAGATGCCGGGCAAGGTGGTCACAAAGACCTATTTCATCCATGAAAACAACCAACTGCCCGTACTTGCCATCAGCACTAAGGCCGCCAACCTCTACGGCTTCGATTTTGGCATCCTGCAAAATGCCATCAAAGACCGAGAGGTGCCTGCCACGCTGGAGTATTTCGAGCCGGGTACAGGAGCGCGGGCATTCCTGACCGGCGTAGGATTGCGGGTGTTCGGCACTTCGATTTACAACCTTCCCCAGCGCCCCATTTCGGTGCGTTTCAAGGAAAAATTTGGAGATGAGACCCTGAATTACCCGCTGTTTGAGGGCAAACCCATTCCGCGCTATACCGCTTTTTTGCTCCGCAACGGCGGCAACGATTACAACACCGCATTCTTCCGCGACGGGCTGGGTGTGAACCTCGTGAAAGGCAACATGGACCTTGATTATCAGGACTACAAGCCCTGCATCGTGTTCATTAACGGCGCGTACAACGGCATCTACGAACTTCGGGAACGCCTCGATGAACAGTACATCGGCAGCAACCACGAAATCAACCCCGACAACCTCGACCTGCTCGAAGACAGCCTGCAAGTGAGCGCCGGCGACAAGTACGCTTTTCGGGCGCTGATGAATTTTGTCCGAAAAAACGACTTGAACGATCCTGCCAATTATGACAAAATCGCTGCGCAGGTTGACCTCGACGAACTTACCAACTATTTGATTCTCAGGGCTTTTATCGGCTACCAAATCGCCGACCTCAACAACCGCTACTGGCACAACCGCGATGCGGGCGCCAAAGGCAAATGGCGCTGGATTGCCGCCGACCTGGAGCACGCTTTCGGACTGCTCGGCGGCGACCCTGTTTCCGAAAACACCATCGCCAAACTCGCCGGGCTGTCTGGCGACTTGCCCGATTGGTCCACCCTGCTCTTCAAACGCCTGCTGCAAAACCCCGATTTCCGCGACGGCTTTATCCAGCGCTCGGCGGCGCACCTGAATACCATTTTTCAGCCCAGCGCAACACACGCAACAGTCGACAGCCTCTATAATTTGCTGGAAGACCAAATGCCGCGGCATATCGGTCGCTGGAACTCCCCGCCATCGAAACAGGCCTGGCTGGGCAACGTCAACCTCATCAAAACTTTTTTGGAAAACAGGCCGAGCCACTACCGCCGGCACTTGAACGAGCTTTTTGGCAAACCCGACAGCGCACTGGTTGCCTTGGAAATAATCGGGCAGGGAAAAGTGTTGCTCAGCGGCGTTGCATTTTCCGAAAACATGGCCGGATATTTTTTCAAAAATACCCGCATACAACTGCAGGCCATTCCTGCGCCCGGACACCGTTTCGTGGCCTGGCAGGGCGTTGATGGCACAGCTGAAAACAACTGGATCAGCCCCGCCGGCGACACCGCTTTCGCCGCAGTATTTGCGCCAATCGCGAACATAAGCATCATCCCGCCCGTCATATCGGTGGACACTACGCTGGCAGCGGCAGCCTCGCCCTGGTACGGCTTCGAGGACGTGACCGTACAGCCAGGAGTCCGGCTAACCGTGGAAGCCGGAGCCACGCTTTTGCTGACAGACGGCGTTTGTATTGATGTGAAGGGCGGACTGGCCCTTAAAGGTACACCCGACCAGCGCATCAGCATCCGGCCCGACCCCGCGCCTTCGGCACGACGCGCTTTTTTCGGACAATCGGGGCATTGGGGCTGCATCTCGGCAGAAGGGCCGACAGACAGCATTATCCTCGCCTTCGCCGACCTGCGGGGCGGCAGTTTTGGGCGCGACAGGAGCCGCCATTATTCCACCATTTCCGCGTATGACAGCCCGCTGTTACTGGAGTACACGACCATTACCGAAGGCAAGGCGCCCTTCATTGCAAGGGGTGGCAGTACCCACATTCGC
>CAYVPM010000531.1:2813-3758 GCA_964453475.1 uncultured Saprospiraceae bacterium
GAGGTATATGGCTTCCTCGGCCCCAACTGCGATGGTATTGACCTCGGCATCCACTCCCAAAACATCGTCCTGGAGCACAACATCATCCACGACTGCTCCGACAAGGGCATTTCCATTGGCTCACAGTCCAACGCGCTCATCCGCCGCAACCTGATTTACAATTGCGATCTCGGTGTAGCCGTGAAAGACAGCCAGGCCGTAGCCTTTATTGATCAAAACACCTTCTATGACAACCGACACGCGGTGGCCTGTTATGAAAAAAGTGCGCTCCGGGGAGGAGGCAAGGCCCATGTGAAAAACTCGATACTGTCCGCCTCCACCGGGTCGAGCATTTTTTTTGATGCAAAATCGGAGGTGCAGGTCAGTTATTCGATATCCGACCGGGAGCCTGTGGCTGGTACGGGCAACCTCTTTGGCGACCCCGAATTGACGCATCCTTCCACCGGCAATTTTGAACTGGCGCCCAACGCGCCCTGTATTGACGCCGGCGATCCCTTTTCGCCAAAGGACCCCGACGGCAGTACTGCCGACATGGGCGCCTACTACACGCACACAGGCAGCTACGGACTGACCCTCCACATCAACGAGTTCAATTACCACCCGCCTTTCAATTACCCGAGCGGTGATTGGGTGGAACTGCACAACCGCAGCGATACGGCCGTCGCGCTATCGGGTTGGCGTTTGACGCATGGACTGCATGTGTTTGTTTTTGGGGAAAATGCGCAGATCGCTCCGGGCGGGTACCTCGTCGTTTGCCAGGACAGCATGTTGTTCAAATCGTTCCACCCGAATGCGGGCGCGGTTGTTGGGGATTTTCACTTTGACTTGAACAACAAATCCGGGAAACTCGCCCTGTGTGATCCAACGGGCAGGCTCGTGCACAGCGTCAGGTATGCCGATTACCGCCCCTGGCCACCGCTTGCCGACGGGCAGGGCGCGAGCGTC
>CAYVPM010000532.1:0-3747 GCA_964453475.1 uncultured Saprospiraceae bacterium
GGGTGCTGCACCTGGCTAAAACGGCTGCCTTGGAACCGCAGCAGCTTGAGTTGCCGAAGGGCTTGGCCAATGGATTGTATTTCCTGGAGGCTGCCACGGAAGCAGGGGAGAAGGAAGTCGTTAAGTTTGTGGTTCAGCATTGATATTAAAATAATGAAAATACTGGTTATTGAAGATGATCACAACATCGCAGAATTGATAGCCATTCATTTGCGTGATTTGCCAGCTGGTGTGACCATTTTTCACCAGGGCTGGCAAGGGCTGGATGAAGCCATGACCGGGCAATATGATTTCTTAGTATTGGATCTCATGTTGCCCGGCTTAAGTGGCATGGAAATTTGCCGCCAACTGCGCCAACGGAAACAATACATCCCCGTTCTGATGCTCACGGCCAAATCAGAAGAGCAGGATAAAATTGCAGGGCTGGAAATGGGCGCCGATGATTACCTGACGAAACCTTTCAGTCCGGGCGAATTGCTGGCCCGGGTAAAATCCATTCTTCGCCGTACCCAGCGCGAAAGCAAACAATTGGAAAAACAACGCGTTCGTCTGGAACGCGGCAGCTTGGTGCTCGACCTGGAAAAGAAAACGGTACAAAAAGGGGCACAACGCCTCGACCTAACCGTAAAAGAGTACGAACTCCTGCAATTATTTATGCAAAACCCCGGGCGCAGCTATACGCGCCAGGAAATCTTGGACGAAATTTGGGGCGAGCAATTCGAAGGGCTGGAGCATACGGTCAATGCCCACATTAACCGCCTGCGGGCCAAAATTGAGGATGACCATGCGCATCCAGGCTTCATCCTGACGGCTTGGGGTGTCGGCTACAAATTCAACGACGAAATTTAGATGCAAATCAAGGAAGGTTCCGGTCAGAGCCAGACAAAAGGCTGGTCTGACGATTCAACAAAATCCCGCCTTCGGCGGGTAATGACGACGGTTTTGGCAGCCTTCCTGGTGCTCAATGCTTATTTTTTGGCAGGGCATTATATCAACGGTCTGGAGGACGCAGAAAGAGCCAGCCTGATGCGATTAGCAGGCATTGCCAACTCCCTTTCCATGCAGATTAATGGAGATCAGCACCAAAGACTATTGGTACGGTACCCAAGGATTGATGCCATCCAGCAACCCGGCCAGGACAGCAACTACCTGGCCATGCACCAAATACTGAAACGGAATTTTGATGCCAACATGCTCAAAACGCCCGTCTACACCATCGTGCTCGACAGCAGCAATGCCTGCTATTTTGGGGTGACTTCCGCAACAATGCCCTATTTCCGCCACCCATATCAATCTGCCCCTGCGCTTTTGATGGAAAAACACGCTGAGGGCGCCATGATTCCACGCTATGAGGATGAATTTGGCACCTGGTTGTCGGCCTTTGCAGCCGTGCGCAACAGCAAAGGGGAAATGGTGGCTTTGGTGCAGGTAGATCAAAAATTCAACGAGTTCATTGAAAATGCCCGTGCTGATGTGTTGAAAGGCTTGTTGGTCAGCTTGTTAGTAGCCGGATTCATTGTTTTTCTGCTCGTGCGTATTTTACAACCCATCCTGCGCAAGGAGCGCTTGAACAAGGAAGCCCTGGAAGCAGCCTACCTGGAAAACCAGCGTATCAACAAACAGTTGGAAGACAGCCTTGAACAAATAACCACCTTGGATACCACGCGCAAGGAAATGATCGCCAACCTTTCGCATGACCTGCGCACGCCCTTATCGAGCATGCTCGGGTATTTGGAAACGGTGAGCTTGAAAAAAAACGAGATTACCGAAGCAGAACAAGACAAATACCTCCGCGTGGCACTCACCGAAGCCAATCGGCTGAATCGTTTGATAGGAGAGTTGTTTGAGCTTTCAAAGCTGGAGTCAGGACAAACTGAAATTGAACCAGAGCCTTTCAATATTGCGGAATTGGCGCAGGATACTTTGCAAAAATACCAGTTGCAAGCCGAAGCCAGGCATGTGAAATTGTTGATCGAATTTTCACCTGATTTGCCGCTTGCCTTTGCCGATGTTCGCTGGACCGACCGGGTTCTGCAGAACTTGATGGATAATGCCCTGCGTTATGTGGACGAGGGCGGTTTTGTGATGTTCACCATTTTTGAAGACGCCGCTAAACTGCATTTTAAGGTCTGCAACAGCGGCGATACCATTCCGGAAGCCGATCTGACACAAGTGTTTGACCGCTATTTCAAATCTTCCAACCGCAAGCAGGACAGTACCGGCCTGGGGTTGACCATTGTGAAAAAGATTGTTGAGCTGCATGGCGAACGGGTTTGGGCGGAGCTTGGAAAAGGGTTGACAACCTTTCGATTCACCCTGTCGGCCCGTCCCTTGTGATACTTTCGTGATAATTGACTTCCACCTTTGCTGAAAATTGTTTTTCACAAACTAAAAGTTGATTGAACATGAAGCTCAAAGCATTCACTTTCGCCCTTTTTTCCTTTGCCACGGTGGCACTTTTCACAGCCTGTACAAAAGACAAAGAAATCATCATTGATTCCAGTCAACCGCAAGGCACGTTTACAGTCGCCAAGAACGGCACATTTGTAGAACAGAATGCGACCGGATCTAAAGGCGCCGCCCAGCTCGGTACCGACTCCAATGGCACCCAATTTCTAAAATTTGGATCCGAATTCAGTACCAATTTTGGCACAGGAACGGTAACGGTTTACCTAAGCACCTCCATGACGTTTACACCAGACCCAGGCAATGGCAACCCAGCCTTGCGCCTCGTAGGGCCGGTGTCCAAAGCAGGCGAGAACTATTTCAAGCTCGATCCAAAGGCTGATGCAAAATTCACCCACGTCATTTTGTGGTGCGGCTCTGCCAATGTGCCTTTTGGTTATGCTGCATTAAACTAAGTTTTTCAATCATCTTCTGATTATCCCGGTGTGCGCAGTCGTAGTGCCTGTGCCACCGGGCTTTTCAGAAGTTTTTTACTAAAATTCATTCAGAAGATGAAAAAATTATTCCTCCTCAGCCTATTGCTATACCCTTTCGTCGCCTCGGCTCAGGGTGGCTGGACACGCCAGGCCAAAGGTCTTTTTGTAAAGATAGACGGCTCTTTCCTAAATGCGACACAGTATTACAACCCGAATGGCGGGGAACTTACAACCAGCGCATTTCGACAAGCCAGCCTGAATCTGTATGGTGAATACGGCTTTCGCAAACGCCTCACTTTCATTGTGCAAGCTCCCTTGCTCCGGCTCAACAGTTTTGAAACCACAGAAACGGTAGCCGGGAATGGCGACCTGCGCCTGGAAGCTAAATACCGCCTGACCGGCAACCAACTCCCCGTAGCCATCAGCATCGCACCCGAATTGCCGACGGGTCGCGCCAATGCCTTTGCCAGCAATAAGCAGTTTCCAGATGAACAAATCAACCTTCCTACCGGCGATGGTGAATTCAATGTATGGGCCACCCTGGCTGCTTCCAAATCTTTCGGAAAATTTTACGCCTCTGCCTTTGCCGCTTATGACTTTCGCACAAAATACAAAGGCAAAAAATTCCGCGATCTTTATCAGTTTGGCGCTGAAATCGGGTACAATCCCTGGAAACCACTTTGGGTAAATGCCAAACTGCGGGCCCAGTTCAGCGATGGAAACAGCTTGTATCCCGAACTTGGTTTCGTTCGCGGCGATGCGACCACCTATACGCTTGCGAGTGCGGAGGCTTTTTACAAATTTAACCAACATTGGGGCATGTCTGCCACCTTTTTGACGGGTGGCGACTGGATTGCACCATTTC
>CAYVPM010000533.1:0-3745 GCA_964453475.1 uncultured Saprospiraceae bacterium
ACAGACACCTGCTCTGGTGCAAATCTTACAGCAAAATACACCCTGTTCCTGGACATTGACAGGGATGGCGTTTTTGAAACGGTGGTAAAAAGCTGGGACCCGCCCGCCCCCGGTACTGTTAATTTCAACAACTTCAACAACCCCAATTATGAAGGCGGTGAACCACGTGCCTTCGATCAACGTCCGGTGCCCAGCAATCAGAAATACCAATTTGCGTTGGAAACAATCGCAGCTGGAGATACCATGACAGCGCGTTTGCGCTGGAATACGCAAGCAGAACCCAATACATTTGTCGTTCCGGAATTGCCGTACAGTAATACCCATAAAATTGAATGGAAATTTGAAGACAACCTTTCCAATCTGCAGGCATGTAATGAATCCTTTATCGTGAAAGATTGCAAAGCACCTACAGTACTCTGTATTAATGGGATTTCTGTCAATGTTCTACCAGGAGGGTACGTTACACTCTGGGCGACCGATTTTTTGACGCATGCAGACGACAATGCTACCGGGGCACAGCACTTGAAATTTGGCATTCGGAAATCGGGCACCGGAACGGGGTTTCCGGTTGATGGCAATGGAGACCCTATTTTGAAAACGGATTTTACTTGTTGGGAACTGGGCAACAAGGCTGTCGAACTTTGGGCTATAGATTTGGCAGGCAACGCCAATTATTGCGAGACGTATGTACTCATACAGGACAATGCGGGATTTTGCAATGGCGAATTTGAAGGCCTGGTTGTCTGCATCCGGCGATCGTGCGATGATGCTATTGTTACAGGAGTTGATCTGAGTATAACTGGAGCGGTCAATTTCGCGCCGCCGTTTGGATATTTTGGCACGAATTCAAGCACCTTGGATCAGGTTGGATGCTGGACTTCTGACTCCACTTTTTCCTCAGTACCTATTACCGCAAATTTGGTCGTAACGCCGATTAAAGAAAGCGAGCCGCTGAATGGCGTGACGCCGCTCGATTTGTTGAAAATTGCCAGACATATTTTGGGAATAGAGCCTCTTCAAAGCTATAACATAATCGCAGCGGATGCCAACAAAAGCAACAGCATAAGCTCATTTGATATTATTGAGCTTAGAAAACTGCTGCAGGGGGTGTATCAAGAACTACCCTTCAATACCTCCTGGCGTTTTATTGATGCAAACTACGTTTTCCCAAATCCAGCCAATCCCTTCCAGGCGAGTTTCCCTGAAATAAATACTATTGGCAATATTTTGCTTGATACGCTGTACGAAACCGCCTTTATCGCTGTAAAAATTGGCGACGTTGATTGTGATGCCGTTCCGGGCCTTAGCACTCAAACCGATGATCGACAGGTCAAATACTTAAGCCTGCCGGATGCAAGGATGGAAGCTGGTTCAAGCAAAGAAATACCCTTGTCTTTCACAGAAGCCGGCGACTGGGTAGCCATGCAATTAGGCTTGCAATACGACCCTTCCTTGCTCGATATTGAAGCCATATTGCCAGGAGAATTGCCCGACCTGGAATCTGGATCCTTTGCCGAGCCAGGGCCGGGACTGCTCAATATGGTATGGTTTACGCCCCATGGAATTCAGGTGCCAGCCCAGAAAACAATATTCACCCTGCGCCTGCGCGCCAAACAAGCCCTGCAATTGAGGCAAACGCTGCAGCTTACCCAGCGCAAACAGGAAACACCGCGCCTGATTCAAGCAGAAGCCTACGATATCCATGAAACAGCCTTTAATTTTGAACTGCTTTTCCAGGAACAAGCATCTGGTGAAGCTGCCGATCAAAACTTCATTTATCAACCACAACCCAACCCGACAGCCAACACGTGCGCCATTCCAATCCGTTTGATGCAGGCTGAAGTGCTGCATATTACGCTTGCGGATGTTTCCGGGAAATTACTTTGGCAACAGGAAAAAAGGCTTAGTGCCGGGCTGCATAGACTCGAAGTTCCGGCTGAAGTAATGACAAAAGCCGGGGTATATAGCTGGCGGGTGGAAACCGGCGGGGTGGTTGCCACTGGAAAAATAGTCAGGATATAATGGATTCAGCTATATTTACACAAACCTGTCTCGTCATGAAAAAAACATTCCTTTTACTAGCCTTTTTCTTCTTTTGCTCCGCAATGCACGCGCAAAACCTCATCCATGTTGAGGTTTGTACCAAATTTTGGCCGGCATCCGAACCCATAACGGCTTGCACCGTCACCGCAACGGTAAGCGCTCCAGGGTTCACGACGCAAACCACCGTTGTTGTGCTCGACAGCACTGAAAGTTGCGCGGGTTTTGATTTTGACACCAACCAATACCCCGCCAACGCCTCTTTTTCTTTCAGCGCCAGCAAAAATCAGGACGCCCCCCTGAATGGTGTCAACACGTTGGATATGCTGCTCATATCTAAACACATCCTTGGCGTTCAACCGCTGGCTTCCCCCTTTGCCATGATTGCTGCAGATGTCAACCGCTCATATACAATCACCACGTTCGACATAGTGGAGGAGCGCAAACTTATAATGGGCTTGTATTCCAGTTGGCCGAATACGCCAGTCTGGCGCTTTACCCCTGATTACCTATTGCCTTTCCAAAACCCCAACAACCCATTTCAGGGGAACCAGAACCCAAATTATTTGACACTGACGCAATTACAAGCGCTCAATGGCGGTACAATTGTGCTCACAGGCACAAAAACAGGCGATGTTGATGGCAGTGCGAACACACTCCAGGGCATTGTGGGGACTGGAGCTGATTCCCTCGCCCTTAAAATTCCCAATTTGACCCTAATGGCTGGAGTACCCACGGTTGTCCCTATAACTATGACGGCCATGAATCAATTGGCAGGGATGCAATTTGAAATTTCAGGCATTCCGGGTGTAGTGGTTTTTGATACACTCACCGTTGATCCGGTCTTCAAGGACTATTTTAGTGTTAAAATCACAGACCCGGGGCAAAAAAGCAAAATCCGAGCTTCAATGCTGAACCTGCTCAACACGCTTTCTGGGTCGCCCGTTATGTACCTGCATCTCACTGCCAACAGCACCATTGCCTTGAAAGATGCGCTCAAATTACAACATGCAGATTTTAACGCGCTGGGCGTGACTGACAACATAAAGGTGTACCAGCTTTATTTGGACTTTTCCAGTACCACAAACACTCAAAATCTTACTGGGCAAAACTTTCATGTCGTCGCAGTATCACCCAACCCGTTTATTGAACAGGCCCAGGTTCAAATAGAATTGAAAGCGCAGGAAACGGTTTTGCTGGAGCTTACGGATGCAGGCTCCAGGCTGTTGTTTTCTGAAAAATATAGTTTGAGTGCGGGAAGCCACAACCTTCCCTTACCCGTAGGTTCGTTGCCAACTGAAGGGATAATATTGTACCGCATTTCGGCGGGCGGCAGTGTTGCCAGTGGGAAATTACTGCGTATGAAATAACATTATCCGGGCCCAAGGTAACCTTTCAAATTGCTGAAAAACGCTTCAAAAGCTAACAGCCCCTCTTTCGTAATCCGGCAGGTGGTGAGCGGGTAATTGTTCCGGAATGTTTTTTCAATGGCGATATAGCCGGCTTCCTGCAGCTTGCCCAATTGCACGCTCAGGTTGCCGGCTGTAGCGCCGGTTTTTTCTTTCAGTACATTGAATTCCGCCTCCTGCGTGACCATCAGATAGGACATGATGGCCAGGCGCAATTGCGACAATAAAAGAGGGTCAAGCTCCTGAAACATGTTTTTTTGATTGGCTGTTCAATAGATATCCCGGCACAAGATACC
>CAYVPM010000534.1:0-3740 GCA_964453475.1 uncultured Saprospiraceae bacterium
GGCTGCGCGGACGGGAGAACCGATAAAACAAGAGGAATATCGGGCAACATTGACGGTGACCAAGATGTAGGGTTGATGCTGTTACCGGCTTCAACCAGTACCGGTCATGTACCGGCCAGGTGTTTTATTCAACGCAGATAACAATGCCTGGTACAAGATTTTTTTCAAAAAAAAGGTTGTGCCAAGTGGGCTGGTATTGAAAGTGTAGCCAAGTTTTTTGTTAATTTTCTTGGGCAAAGACCTTCCAGATTTTCAAAACCTGGAAGGTCTAACACTCGAACAGTATACAAATTTGTTCGTTTTTCAAGCCAGACTTTTTGGCACAACTTACTGCGAATGTGCAGGAAAAACTAAGTCCTACTTTTTCCCGCCATCAAGCTCGTCCTGGAGCTTTTTCAAGGCATCCCATTGACCTTTGGCGGCCAATCCGGCTTGTTTTGGCCATGTGCCCGGGTCGTGGATTTGGAAACTAGGCCCTGCGGCATCGAGGATTTCCTTCAAACGGTTTACGGTGGCTTCTGAAAGCCCTTTCCAGGTCTTTATGCCTGCTTTTATCAGCAATTCGGCAATTTTCGGGCCTATACCTTCGATTATTTTCAGATCATCGGGCTTTACCTTTTTGCCGGCAAACATGATGGCTGCTGCTGCGCCGGCTTTTGCGCCCGCGCCAGCTTTCGCTGCCACTCCAGCTTTTGCTCCGTCTCCGCCTTTACCGCCTTTCGCCTTGAGGATGTTGAATTCGCTTTCGCAAATAATCAGGTCGTTCTTCAATTTGCGGATATGGCCGTTTTTGTCGTCGATTTCAGATTCAAGCTGGGTGATTTTAACGCGCAGGTCGGTAAGCTCGGAGGCCTGGCTGCTAATCTTGGCACTCAGGTCGCCATTGTCTTTTGTAAGCCCAGCGATTTGTGATTTCAATTTGCTGACATTGTAATAGGCAGCTGCGGCCAGCCAGCCGAGCAGGAATGGGATGAGGCAAAGTGCCAGCGCAATAGGGAGGTTTCCCAGGAAGCTGCAATTGTCGAGTAAGATATATGAGAGAGTCATTTTTTCGAATGTTTTGAAAGTTTAATTGTTGACAGTGATCACCACGCGGCGGTTTTGACGGCGGCCATCTGCGGTGTTGTTGTCGGCCACAGGGTCGTTTTCACCTTTGGATTCAACGGTGATGCGTTTTTGGTCGATGCCGCTTTTTGAAAGGAAGAGCGCAATAGAATTCGCACGGGCAAGTCCTAACTTGTAGTTTTGGTCAGGCTCTCCAACGTTGTCGGCATACCCCACCACGGCGAAAGTCTTGGTGGTCGATTTGTGTTTTTCCACCAATTTCAGCAGGTAGGCATCCACGGCACTGTCGCGCTCGCGTTCCGTAGAATTGGTTGGGAAAAGGAAGGTGATGGCGTTGTCGGCTTCAATGATTGCGCTTTCTTCCGCTTTCAGCACCATTTTCGACCAAGAGAAACTGACCGATTCTCTAGGCGTAGAGCCTTCAACGAGGCTGTCGGGCGCGATCAGCTTGCTGCTCAAGCGCATCCGGCTGTCGGGCATTTCAGGCATCATCATGGTTTTGAGCGCTTGAGCGCGCGCCATGCCGAGTTTTTCGCCGCCAGGCTCATTAGCACGGTAATTGCCGGTGATGACAAGGGTATCGCCTTGACCGCCAGTTTTCAGGAACGTTTTTTTCCAGTCTCGGAAATTGGCATCATCGACTGGTTTGTCAGCATTCCAGTTGAATAAAGGAACGCCGGTTGATTCTGTCAGCGCGGGAGCACCGTCGCCGCAGCAACGGGTCTTACAGTAGTTGTGCCAATAGTTGGCGCACCATACTGTATAGCCCGCGAACAGAAGGGCAATTAGCCATAGTGGAATTTTCATGTGTTAAGTTGATTTTACGTTTTACAATGTCTTGTATGGACAAATGTCTGAAAACCAACATAAAAAAAGTTGCTTTTTGGGAAAAACTTTATTTGAATTTTTTTTTGGGGCTTCAATACGGTACCGGGAAGACATTGTTGGGCCGGCTATCGGATCAAGGTCACGTTGCCCGTCCACTTTTCAGTTTCACCGTCGATGAACTTGATTTCAGCCTGCCAGACAAATACTGCGGGGTTGAGTTTGTCGCCGCGCAAACTGCCATCCCAGCCGGCGCCGGCATCATTGGGGGCAAATCCCTGTTGTTCAAATACCAATTGGCCCCAGCGGTCGAAAACCCGGAAAAAGGCCACCTCTGCCACATCTTCGCCACCAAATACCGTAAATCTGTTGTTTCCTTCGTTTTGGGCATTGGGCGAAAATACATTCGGCACATACACGTAACGCTCTTTGGTAACGGAAACAATGCGCTCGTCTTTGGCCTGGCAACCGTTGGAATCCAGCACCGTTACAGTGTACCTGAAAGAGTGTAAGGGCTCAAAAGCGCAACCAACACAGAGGTATTCGCTATATTCTGGAGGCGTAACGAGCATTTCTGAAACCCGGTTGGGCTCATTGACATTCAATGAATCCCACAATTGGACGGACTGCCCCAGGTGCAGTTCGGTGTCGTCTCCCAAATTGACGAGTAATTCAAGCGGCTCTAAAACCGTGATGATCGTGTCCCATTGGCATGCGTCTGCAGTTTGGATACTGAGTAAATGCGGGCCCGGCTCAAGGTAGCGAAACTCGGTTGTACTGCTGAATCCTTGATTGTCCATTGAATAGGTAAGTGGGGCCAAGCCGCCGGTAACTTCTCCGATTTCCAAAAAACCATCATCAAATCCATAGCAGGTGATGTTTTTCAATTGTAAAACTGCCGTGCGCGGTGTGTCCGGTTCGCCGACATGAATGGAGATGGTTGAGCTGCAGCCATTTTGGTTGTTGGTAACTTGAAGCGTGTATGTTCCTGTTTTGTCCACTGACGCATTTTTGAAATTTGTGCCCGAAACAATATTCCCCGTGCTGTCACTGCTCCATTGAAAGGTGAAACCGGAGGACTCCTGCACGGACACCTTCAAGGTCGCCGGTTCCCCGGAACAAGTCAGGTATGCCGTCGTATCCGCCAGCAGGGCTGGCCGGTAAGAATCATCAAGCATTTCTACGGTGAATGGATTGGTGCAAACGGGTGT
The DNA here is from genome assembly GCA_964453475.1 of uncultured Saprospiraceae bacterium. GTDB lineage: Bacteria > Bacteroidota > Bacteroidia > Chitinophagales > Saprospiraceae > M3007. The sequence continues at coordinate 3,102 of CAYVPM010000534.1, forward strand.
TTGGCTGCAGGAATTGGCCGCCTGTACACATATTGCCCCGCCTGCATTTCCAAAGGTGATGCTTGCCTGGTTGGCGCCAGGCCCTGTGAGCGTCACGGGCAAAGGCAGGGTGTCGATCATCGCGCCTGGCGGCCCGGACCAGATATAGGCGTTGGCGCCGAATACTGCCGTCACGTTGTAGGTCATGGTAGCGCCCGGACAAACCTTTGCTGCACCGGTGATGCTGCCCACGCTGCCAAGCGGTGGTTCATACACGGCATCGTTTGGGGTGACACTGACCGAAAAATCGCATTGGTCGCCTGCAAAGCCGTCGATCATCAGGAAATAGTTGCGGCCAGGGGTCACTTGTACCGAAAGGGACACGGGGATGTTGCCCCCGTCCATTTCGCCTTTGTTGCAGGCCACCGGGTCGCCCATACAATCTTCATACAGGGCAATTTGCAGCCCGTCACCATACGCACAATCGGAAGGTGTAACGGTGAAAACGGCATTGGAAGCCCCGGCAATAAATCCCATCCATTGGGCAATTTCTACCGTGCCGCAGAAATTTGGCACAAGGCCAGATGGATACCCGGCCGTGGAGCCGAAATAGCCGTTGAAATTCTCCTCGCCGGTGAGACACGTGCCCCAGGGCGTATA
>CAYVPM010000535.1:0-3733 GCA_964453475.1 uncultured Saprospiraceae bacterium
AAAAATACCCGATCCAATCATACTCCCCGATACAATGAAAATCGCAGTCATCAGGGAAAGGCGCTTTGGTGTGACTGTACTGTTTTGCTCCATAAGTTGGGAAAAAATCAATTTTATTAGAATCAGTTCGCGCCAAAGGTAACACGGCACGTACGACTTTTTACTTTTGCCACTCATCTCTTATCTCTCATCGCTCGAAATGCTAGTCCAGTGTTACATCCGGTACCACACCAAATTTGGTGAGTCGCTTTTTATTCAACTTAACGACCAAGCGCCGCAAGCATTGGCATACCTCAACGACGATTTTTGGGAGGGCTCGTTTGAAATTGACCCCAAAAAGGCGAAAAAACTGCGCTGGCAATATCATTTCCAGGCCATCGATGGCAGCATGATGGCAGAGTGGGAAAACGAACGCGAACTTGATCTGGCCGACTGCAACAGCGAATACCTCCAGCTTTTCGATGCCTGGAACCCTATGGAGGCGCTGGAAAACGTGTTTTTCACCCAGCCGTTTCAGTTAAACCCTTCAAAACCCGTTTCACCCCATAATGCCGGCGGTACTGGGGATTTCCTGTTTCGGGTAAAAGCGCCCTTGCTCAAGCCCAATGAGACGCCCTGCCTGCTCGGTCACGGCAATGCCCTGCGCAATTGGGATACTGCCGCGCCTTTGTTGTTGCAAAAAACGGGCAACTGGTGGAGCTTGCGCCTCGATCTGGCGGGCGAGCATTTCCCCCTGGGCTATAAATATGGCGTGTGGGACTCCAAAGTACAACGGTTTCTGGGCTTCGAGGAAGGCGGCAACCGAACTTTGGTACATACGCCGAGCAGTTCAAAAGGGCTTTCGGGGGTTGCGCACGACGGATTTATCAGGATACCGCACGATACCTGGCGCGGCGCAGGGGTTTCCATACCTGTTTTCAGCCTGCGCAGCAACAACAGTTGGGGCATTGGCGAATTCAGCGACCTGCCCATGCTGGCCGATTGGTCCAAAGCCGTCGGCATGAAAATGATACAGTTGCTGCCCATCAACGATACCACTTCCACCCATACCTGGACGGACTCTTACCCTTATGCACCCGTTTCCGTTTTTGGATTGCACCCCATTTATTTGAACATGGAGCAGTTGGCGGGCAAAAAGCATGCTGCGCTGTTGAAGCCTTACGAAAAAACGAAAAAGGCGCTCAACGCGCTTGAAGCCGTAGATTACGAAGGCGTGCTGCAAATGAAATGGGACATCATCCGTCAATTGTACGACCTGCAAAAAGCCGCATGGCAGCAGGATAAAGGCTGGCTGCAATACTACCAAAACAACAAGCAATGGCTCGACGACTATGCGGTGTTTTGCTGGCTGCGCGACACCAATGGCAGCGCTGATTTCAGACAATGGCCGCAATACGCCAGCTATAAAGCCGCTGAAATTCAAGCCCTTATCGCCCCCGACAGCAAATTTTACGACCAAATCGCGTTGCACCTCTTTGTACAATGGCATTTACACCTGCAATTGAAAGCCGCGGTCGATTATGCCCATGGGCTGGGCCTGGCACTCAAGGGCGATCTGCCCATCGGCATCTACCGCCATTCCACCGATGCCTGGGTGTCACCAGCACTGTACAACATGGATACCCAAGCCGGCGCCCCGCCCGACCCATTTGCTGAAAAAGGCCAAAACTGGGGCTTCCCTACCTACGATTGGGCGCGCATGCGCGCCGATGGCTTTGCCTGGTGGAAGCAGCGTTTTGCCCAAATGAGCTACTACTTCGACGCTTTCCGCATCGACCATATTTTGGGCTTTTTCCGGATATGGAGCATCCCACTGGATGCGGTGGAGGGAATACTTGGGCAGTTTTTGCCCGCAATCCCCGTTACAGAAACTGAATTGCGGGAACAAGGCGTGGGCTTCAACTACGAACGGCTGTGCAAGCCCTATATCACAGAGCAGAAATTGGGTGAAATATTTCAGGAAAATGTGCCCTGGGTGCTCAAAAACTGCGTTAAAGCCAGGAAAGGCGCGCAGTTTGACCTCTTGCCGGCCTTCGACACCCAGCGCAAGGTAGAAGCCTATTTCGCGTCGCAAAAACCGAAGGAAAACGATGCCCGCTTGCAACAAGGCTTGTTCGACCTGATCGCCAACGTTATTTTGCTGGGGCCGCCCGCTCCCGCCAACGCAAGCTGGGAAGGCGCTTTCCGTTTCGATATGGAAAAAACCACCTCTTTCCAGCATTTGCCTGTGGAGGTCAAGGATAAACTCAAAGCCTTGTACGTCGATTATTTTTACCGCCGGCAGGACGATTTTTGGAAAGCGCAAGCGATGGAAAAGCTGCCCGCGCTCAAACGTTCCACCAACATGCTGATCTGTGGAGAAGACCTCGGCCTCGTGCCCGCCTGCGTACCGGGCGTGATGCGCGCGTTGGGGCTGCTCAGCCTGGAGATACAGCGGATGCCCAAAGCGCCCGGCAGCGCGTTCCTGCATCCCAAAGATGCGCCTTATTTGAGTGTGATCACGCCCGGCACCCACGACATGAGCGTGCTGCGCGGGTGGTGGGAAGAGGATATTAACCTTAGCCAGCGTTTTTTCCGGGAAATACTCGGGCAGCGGGGGCCTGCGCCTTTTTTCTGCGAGCCCTGGGTTGTGCGGGAAATACTGTCGCAGCATTTTCACTCCCCTGCTATGTGGGCTATTTTCCAATTACAGGACTTGCTGGGCATGGATGCCCAGATGCGCCGCGAGAACCCGCAGGAAGAACGCATCAACGTGCCGGCGAACCCGAAGCATTACTGGCGGTATCGGGCGCATGTTTCACTGGAGGCGTTGATGGCGGCAACGGAATTTAACAAGGGTTTGAAGGTAATGGTGGAGGAGAGTGGGCGCTAAAGCCCGCCTAGCGGTAAACCAAATTATAGCCACCGCAAAGTAGTTATGAATGACGAAATGCTACAATCATTTTAAAATCAAGCATTTGTTTTTTACCCGCCGAAGCCCTATTTCAGGGCGTAGGAGGTCACTCATATCATTCAAAATCACTTTAATCACAGTATAGTTACTGAAAAATTACCGCGCTGATTTTAGGGGCTAGCTGCAGGCAAGGATACCTCCAACAATTCCAGGCCTTCGGAACAATGGGCAAAACTGTATTGCATGTTTGGCGGAATAACAAAGGCATCCCCTTTTTGTAAATATTGCAGCTCCTGCCCTTCAGCGCTCAACGCCATTTTCCCCTGCAGTACAAAAGTGAACTGTATGTCGGCATCATGGCTGAGCAAATGGGCTTCATCTCCGCTCTCCGCAAGCCGGGCAACATGCACCGAAGCGATGTTTTTGGTGGCAAGGCTTATTCCCGTATCCCGGAACACAAATTCCGGTATGCGCCAAGGCGCCCAGCTGGCGTTTTTGGCCTGGTGGTGGCAAAACGTTTGTCCCTCAAATTCACGCTCGGGCAGGAACTTCCCTGTGGGCAATTCCATTTCGTGATCGATGCTGGTCACATGCTCGGCAGGCACACCGATTTCTATGACTTCCAGGTTGTCAGAGGCTTCCAAGACGCGGTGCCGGATACGTGGAGGTTGTGTAACGCAATCACCGGCATGAAGGATAAAGGGTGGCCCCTGGTCCTCATAAACCAGTTTCACCCAGCCTTTGTAGCAGAAAATCAACTGGAACCCAATGGTATGATAGTGCACCATATCGGGAACCGGGCCACCGTTCGGGATGCGGATATGGGAAGCAATAATGCTC
>CAYVPM010000536.1:0-3731 GCA_964453475.1 uncultured Saprospiraceae bacterium
ATGTCCCCTGGGTCGCTTCGGCGGGCATCCGTTTCAGCCTGGGCATGGACGGCGTCACTTTTGTGATGCTGCTCCTGACCAACCTGCTCGCGCCCCTCATCGTTTTGAGCAGTTGGAGCCGCAATTTCGACAACGAAGCGCGCTACTATGGACTGGTATTGCTGATGCTCGGGGCGTTGAACGGTGTTTTTCTGGCTCAGGACGGACTTCTGTTTTACATCTTTTATGAGCTGGCCCTTATTCCGATCTATTTTATCTGCGCCATTTGGGGCGGGCACGACAGGGTGCGCATTACCCTGAAGTTCTTTATTTACACTTTCGTCGGCTCGCTGTTCATGCTGCTGTCGCTGTTGTACCTGTACCTGCAGACACCGGGAAGCCATTCGTTTGCCTGGGCAGATTTGGTGCAGGTTCATTTGAACCCGGAAGTGGCCAATTGGGTGATGCTCGGGTTTTTCCTCGCTTTCGCGGTGAAAATGCCTGTTTTCCCCTTTCACACCTGGCAGCCTGACACCTACGTGGCAGCGCCAACCGGTGGCACCATGCTGCTTTCCGGTATTATGTTGAAAATGGGCACTTATGGCGCCATCCGCTGGATGATGCCCCTGGCGCCGGAGGCTGCGCACACCTTGGCGCCGATCTTTATGGTGCTGGCCATCATCGGTATCGTGTATGCCAGCATCATTGCAGTGAAACAAAGCGACCTGAAACGATTGATAGCGTATTCCTCCATCGCACACGTGGGCTTGATCGCTGCGGGCGTGTTTGCGTGGAACAAAGCCGGCTTGCAGGGCAGCGTAATCCAAATGCTGAACCATGGTATCAATGTAGTGGGCTTGTTCTTCATCGTAGACATGATTGAAAACAGGCTGGGTACCCGCTCGCTTTCAGAAATGGGCGGCATTGCTAAATCGGCTCCGAAATTTGCCACGCTGTTTATGATCATCATGCTGGGTTCCGTGGCTGTGCCACTCACCAACGGTTTTCCGGGTGAGTTCCTGCTGCTGAATGGCGTTTGGAACTACAATTTCTGGATGGGCGCCGTGGCGGGCCTGACCATTATCTTCGGCGCGGTGTATATGTTGCGGGCCTACGGGCTTGTCGCGTTTGGCGAAAGCAATGCGGCCACTGAAAAGTTTGCCGATGTGGATGCGCGGGAGTTTTTGGTGTTGGGGATTATTGCGGTGCTTGTACTGGTACTTGGCTTTTTTCCGGGCCTGGTACTGAATTTGACGGATGCCAGTGTGAACATGATTTTGGGGTCTGTGCAGTAGTGATGCCAACTTTTGGGTGACAGAATTTTCATGTACTTTTGCAGAAAGAATTTCTTTATGAAATTTGCAAGGACATTTACCAGAAGTATTGAGCCGCTATGAAAGGCGATTTATTAGACACCAAATCATTTGCATTTATTACCTAAAAGGCATTGCACAACAACTTGATGATGGTCATAAACAAAGAAGCGCACTTAACCAGGTTAAGTGGGAATGTAGTTGTAAATTGGGTAAAAATCTAAAACGTTGGAATTTAATCTTAGAAACAGCGATTTCATCCCCCTCAACAACCTACTGAAGTTCTTGCGACTTGTCGGCACGGGCGGTGAGGCGAATATCCGCATCGAAAACGGCGAAGTGACCGTGAACGGCACAGTGGAGACCCAAAAACGGAAAAAACTGAGAAAAGGCGATGTAGTGAAATTTGAAGATGGGCTCATTTTTATAAAATAAATACCCCTTTTTATGCTTACAGACAATCAAAAGGCAATAATTGTGGATTCTCTTCAACCTTTCAATCCTGTTGAGGTTGGAATCTTCGGCTCCTTTGCAAGGGGTGAAGAAGGCCCTGAAAGCGATATTGACATTTTGATTGATTTCGGGGCTACTCGGCTAACGCTTTTTGATTTAGTGCAATTAGGGGACGAATTAGAAGAAAAATTAGGCCGAAAAGTGGATTTGGTAACAAGACGTGCCCTTCACCCTTTTTTAAAACCAATAGTCGAACAAGAATTGGTAATAATAATGGATGCCGCATGAGTACAAAAGGTAATCTTTTTCACTTGGTCCATATTAGAGAAAATTGCCAACTCGCTATAGATTGTGTCAACAGTCTTTCTGAAGATGAGTTTTATAGACATAGCATGGCAAAATATGCTTGTATCCGATTTTTAGAAGTTATCGGAGAAGCATCAAAAAATTTAACTGAAGACCTTAGGACAGAATATCCAGAATTAAATTGGCGGGCTGCGATTGGAATGCGTGACCGACTTGCACACGATTATGCTGGCACCGACTTTACTATTGTTTGGGACACTGTTACTCAAGTTTTACCTGATTTCCTGAAGCAAATTGAAGCGATTATCGCAGCCTTACGAACATGACCGCACTACTCATACTCTTTTTTACAGCACTCGCTGCCCTTTTTGCCGGGTTAACAAAAAAACGGGCGTTGCTCCTTCCCATTACCCTGATCGGTACCCTGGCTGCACTGGGCGCCGTCATGGCCGGCCCTGCTGCTGCCTGGAACGGTATATACCCGACGATGTTCAACTTCGACGGCTACGCGCTGGCATTTTCCGGTGTGGCCATCTTGTCTACTGCGCTCATCCTAGCCCTATCCGGCTGGGGCTTCCGCAACCTGCACGAGACGCTCGGCGACAACTACGGACTAATCCTGTTCAGCGTGTGCGGCGCATTGTGCATGTTCTCCTTCACGAATATGGTGATGTTGTTCCTGGGAATCGAGATACTGTCCATTCCATTGTATGTGCTGGCAGGCAGCCGCCGCGACGACCTGGCGAGCAACGAAGCTGCCTTAAAATACTTCCTGATGGGCGCTTTTGCCACTGGTGTTTTGCTTTTCGGCATCACCCTGGTGTACGGCGCTACGGCCAGTTTCGACCTGGCGAGCATCAGCCGGGCCATTGAATCCGGTACTACTTCGCCCTGGATGCTCAACGTTGGCATCCTGCTCATCGTCATGGGTTTAAGCTTCAAAGTATCGGCAGCGCCCTTTCATTTTTGGGCGCCCGATGTGTATACCGGAAGCCCGAACCTGATTACTGCTTTTATGGCAACGGTGGTGAAAACCGCGGGCTTTGCAGCGTTTTTCCGGCTATTCTCCCTGGCATTTGGTCCATCAATTGAGGTTTGGAGCCTGCCTTTGAGCATCATCGCAGCCTTGACCATGACCCTGGCAAACACCACGGCATTGTTCCAGGACAATTTCAAGCGCATGATGGCTTATTCCTCCATTTCACACGCGGGATACCTTTTGTTGGCCCTGTTGGCCATAGGCACAGCAGGGGCCGGCAACGCATTGATGTTTTATTTGCTTACCAATTCTGTGGCGACCATCTGCGCGTTTGGCGCGTACATTGTGGTAGCAGAGCCGCAAGGAGACGGCTCTTTCTCGGCCTTTAACGGACTGTCCAAGCGCAGTCCTTTCCTGGCGGCTGTTTTAGCCATATCCATGTTGTCGTTGGCGGGCATTCCGCCGCTGGCCGGTTTTTTTGGCAAATACTTCCTGTTTACCGCTGCATTTGAAAGGTATCCCTGGCTGGTGCTGTTGGCGGTGGTCAATTCCGCCATATCCATCTACTATTATTTCAAGATCATCATTGCGGCGTATTTCAGCAAAGAAAACGAGTCTGAGACCGGTAGCGAGGCCATCGTCGTGCCCGCGGGCATCCGTTGGACGGTATTAATCTGCCTGCTGCTCACGGTGCTGATGGC
>CAYVPM010000537.1:0-3724 GCA_964453475.1 uncultured Saprospiraceae bacterium
AAAGGGTCACGTCGAACAACCCGTCTAACATTCCGCCGTGCTCTGAGGCTGACTGGTGTGGACCATAACCCATCATCACATTTTTGTAAGCGTAAGCCGACCAGAAAACACCAACCAGGAATACCACCATGAAAGCCACCGAAAGCCAGCCATTCCATTTGCTGTTGTCGCGCATGGTGGCCATGTCACCTTTGATGGCACTGGTCATTTCATAGACTTTCCCAATCTGTATCAAAACGACTGTGATCAGGAAAACGCAAAAGAGTACAATTAGCGTAGTCATTTCTTTATGTTTCTTTTTCTAAAATTAACCTTAATGGTGGCCGCCGCCGCCTTCTGTTTCAATCAGAGCCCCTGTGTCATGGTGCAAGCTTTCATCAAGGTATGGGTCTTTCAATGGGATTAATGGCGCCTTGCTCAACTGGTTAAAGAAGAAGAACAAGAAAAGGCTCAAAAAGCCGATAAGCACACCTATATCGTCCAATCCTGGCACGGTGTAGCCCAATTTAAAGGCTTTTGATTCGTCGTGCTGGTGCCCGGCTTCGCCGTGGCCATCGCCGTGTCCTTCGCCGTGGCCATCACCATGTCCTTCGCCGTGCCCTTCACCATGTCCGGCAGATGCTTCTTCATGGTTGTCATTTTGGGTCGGCGTGTCAGCATGCGTCAATGAATCATGTGCCGGCGTTGCGTCGGTATGTTCGTGGCTTCCATCACCGTGGTCATGGGTTGCTTGTTCGGCGCCTTCAGCTGCAGGAGCTGTTTCTTCGCTGTGTGTCGCATCGGCAGTGGTTTCATGTTTGCCTGCGTCGTGGTGTTTCCCTTCTGCAAGCTCCGTTGCCTCATGTGCTGCAATCCGTGCACCTGGCTTTATCATGTAGAAATAATCCCACCAGTGTCCGAAAAATACGATGATGGCGACGAAGAACATGGTGCCAAACTTGCGCTTGGTATCATTCCGCATCAAGATGAGAAATGGGGTCACAAAGTTCAACACCAGGTTACCCCAGAACAATACCGGGTAGTAGGTCATCCTTTCGTTGAAATAAATGGTTTCTTCACCGTTGTTCGAATACCAGATCAACATAAACTGGTCGAACCAGAGGTATGTCCAGAATACAGAGATACCAAAAATGAACATACCAATATTGTGCAAGTGATTGACCGTCACATACTCCAGGTATCCGCGTGATTTGAGGATGATGATCAGGATCACGGTCATGGTAAGGCCTCCAAGCCACATGGAAATCATGGAGTACCAGGCGAACATGGTGCTATACCAGTGCGGATCGACCGACATGATGCTCTGCCAAATAAACACGGTGCTCAGGAAGCCACCCAAAGGGAGAAAGGATGATGCCCAGGCGCGTTGTTTTTTGTAATATTTAAAATCCGGCGTTTCCATGGTATCCTGATCAATGGAAGCCTGGCGCAATTTCTTTGCCCAGAAATACCAAATTGACAAAAAGCCAACGGTACCGACTGTGTACCACACTGGATTGAGGAATGCCGACTTGCCGGCAATGATCTTATCATACAGTGGATTTTCAGGGTCGGTGATGCCCGGAACGTTCCAGTGATAGAGGTGGTGGAAATGTCCCCACACGCCGAGTACCAGTACACCCATCAGGAGGATACCGACCCCCATAAACTGGCTCATTGCCTCCCATACGCGCTTCACAACGCTGTTCCAGCCGGCAAAGGCTGAAATTTGAGCTGAGAGGAAGAACATGGACATAAATGCGATGCCCGTGAAGTACACAGAGTTGTGCAGCCAACTGGTCCAAAAACGCGTATGGAATTCATCGTCGTTCATGTAGATGAACAACAGGCTCAGTACGCCCAAAGCCATGCCTCCGATTAGGAGCCGCTTTGTCTTGTTTTCAAATACGTATTGCGTATTCAGATTCATATCGTGGTCCAGGCCAAAGCCCGAAATTTTGTTTTAAACAATATTGTTTTCAATCCTGTGCCTTTGGCCTGTTAGTTGGTTGGAGGCGGTGGTGCGGCGTATTGGGGCGAACGGACAGGGCCTGTTGCAGTGCCGGACGCCGGCTTCTCAACATTGCTGAGCGTATTGGATTTTTCGTTGTACTCCAGGTTTTTTGCCTTTGCCTGCAAAGCGCGGATGTAATGGATAACATCCCAGCGCTCTTCGAACGAAAGCTTGTCGGCGTATTGACCCATCATGTTTTTGCCATGCATTATGGCGAAGTAGTACCTGCCGTTGCCTGCGCTGATGAGTTCGTCAGAAATCAGGTTTTTGGGCGCGGCGGGGTATTTTGCCTTTGGACCGGCGTACAGATAACCTTGTCCATCGCCTTTATCACCATGGCATATTCCGCATTGGATGTTGTACAATGCCTTGCCTCTTTCCAGGCTGCTGTTTGAAATGGGAAATGGATTATCTACCATTTCTTTTTCGCAGCGGATACGGTCCTCTTCTGTGTTTACATAATAGAAAGGCGCCTGGCCATTGACTGGAGCGGCGATGGCATTTGAGGCGTTTTTCCCGCGAACCACGTTGAGCGCAGCCGCGTCGCCATAGTAAACCCCGGTGTATCCGCGTGGGATAGAGCCTGCAACGCTTGTGCGCGGCTGTGACAACGAGGCTTTGCTGTGCTCATTTTCAGCATCCCAGGTATTCCAGGAATAAGCACTGTAGTTATTGGCCTCGTAAGAGACCGGATGGTACATATCCGGCATATACTCGTGCCCAGTCTTGTTTTTTCCTGCGGGCGAACACAGGGAAAACATCCAAGCAAAAAAGGCCACTCCGAGAATTGCGCCAATTAAGTATTTCATAAATTCTGGTTGATTCGTTGAATTGTTGATTTGGTTAAATGACTTCAACCAACTCAAATCGTTTTTTCATTCACTTCTGCTGCATTGGTCTTTTTGAAAAAGCCTTTAATGCTGTCTACTTCTGCATCGGAAGCACTCGTTACGTCAAATGCCATGCAGAATTTGTCGTCCGTAATGCGGTCGTCCAAAGTTTTTGCTTTTACACCTGGCCACATGCCGCATATAGTATAAAAGGTGATGGTCATGCCCCAGGCAGAAAACAATACCGTCATCTCAAAGGTGATTGGTATAAAAGCTGGCACCGACCAGTATGGCTTGCCGCCAAACATAATCGGCCCATCGCGCGTGAATATCCACGACATAGCCAGAAAGCCGAACAGTGCGCCGATTGCGCCATAAATGAAGCCTAAGTATTGCAGGCGGCTTTCTTTAAGGCCCAAAATTGGGTCAAGGCCGTGGACAGGAAATGGTGTAAAAACATCCATGATGTCCAGGTGCGCCGCATTTGCTGTTTTTACAGCAGATTTCAGGTCTTCTTCGTCGTTATAAAGCCCGTAAAGAACTTTGTTACTGTGAGCAGCCATTTATGTATGAATTATGTTTTTCAATGATATAATTATGGTTCAGGTGTAATGCTACCCCCTAAACTCAATGCTTGTCATGACCGTTTTTATTAGCCTTTGGCCCAATATACTGATCTCCCGCAATTTTCAAAATGGCCTTAACCTCTGCAATCGCCACAACGGGCGCCACACGGGTAAAGATCAAATAGCAGAAGAAGAAAAGTCCAATCGTCCCGGTGAAAATGCTGATCTCAACCCAGGTTGGGCGATAATAGCTCCAGGAGGAAGGGAGAAAGTCCCTTGCCAGGGTAGTGGCAATGATCACAAAGCGCTCGAACCACATACCGATGTTGATTACG
>CAYVPM010000538.1:0-3724 GCA_964453475.1 uncultured Saprospiraceae bacterium
GCCCACACCTTGCGCCAACTTTACGATGACAGATTGTGGCGCTGTTACGATCACGCGCTTGCCCAACCCTGTGATTGACGGTTTCGTTCCGGCCTTTAACCCATTAGACCCGCTGAACAGAAATTTGACCGCAAACTTCCCCGTTGGCGTTGGTGTGACTGCAACCCTCATCCAATACCACGTGACGGACAATGCCGGCAATACGACCACCATCACCATAGAAGTGAACGTGACGGAGCTAACGCCTCCTTTCGCCGGCTGTGTTGTGTCAAAAACCGTGGCACTTGGGCCAAATGGCACCATCACGATTGCACCCAGTGAGCTGAACGACAATTCATTCGACAACTGCGGCAATGTGAGCTTTTCTGCCTCACCGACCACATTTACATGCGCAGATCTGGTGCCACCAGCTGCCGGTCCTATACCAACTACCTTGTTTGTTGAAGACCTTTCCGGTAACGTATCTACTTGTGTTGTCAACGTAATGGTTGTAGACAATGTGCCACCTCAGGTGCTTTGTCCACTGCCAATCATAGTCAATACAGGTGTCGGTGTGTGTACTGCGACTGCTGTTGCCGGTGCGAACCTCTCCGCCGGAACAATCGGTTCCCTGAATCCCGGCCAATGGGCCGACAACTGCCCAGGCACCGTTATTACCTGGAACGTAACAGGTGCTACAACGCTTTCCGGCGCAGGCGCCGGAACCCTTAGCGCGCAAGTTTTCGCAAAGGGCGTGAACAACGTGGTTTATACCCTTGATGACCCATCAAACCCTCCGGTCAATTGCAATTTTACCATAACGGTCGTGGACAACCAGGCGCCGGTACCCCAAAACTGTCCGCCGAACCTCACCGTGAACGCGAACATCGCTCCGGGTTGTTCGTATAAAAAATCCAACTCGAACCCCTGCATCGTCGATGTAAACAACCCTGCCAACCAATGGTGCGGCACGGTTAATTTTATGGACAACTGCGGCGGCGCCAGCATGGTGAGTGATCTCGCCAGCCTGTCGCAAACCTACGCCTTGGGCACCAATCCGCCCATCGTGGTTACCCGTACAGACGCATCGGGCAACGTGGGCACTTGTTCCTTTAGCATTACTGTGGTGGATCAAACACCGCCAACAGCAATATGCAAAAATCTGACGACCCAGTTGAACGCAGGCGGTACGGCTACCGTTACAGCCCTTCAGGTGAACAACGGAAGTTTCGACAACTGCTACTTCGACCTGATTTATGAGATTAAGCGCCCATCAGGAGCCATGTTTGGCCCATCTGTGACCTATAATTGCAGCGATATTGGCGTGAAGACAATAGAATTCCGGGTGAAGGAAGATGCCGTTGGCGGCCTGATTAGCCCGGTAGTCACTTGTAGCATCACTGTACAGGATTTGGTGCAACCGCTTTGTGTAGCCAAAAACCTCACGGTGAATTTGAGCGCTACCAATCCCGGAACGGTAACAGTAAACGCCGCTGCTTTGAACAACGGCAGCTCGGACAACTGCACCGCTGCAGGCGCCCTGACTTTCAAAATGAGCGAATTGCCCACAGGGCCATTTACTTCCACCTTGACATTTGACTGCACGCCCCTTGGCGCCAACACCGTTTACCTCCAAGTGAGTGATGCCAGTGGCAACACCAACGATCCTAGCAACATACTGACCCCTTGTTCTTCCATCGTAACCGTGCAGGATATTACCAACCCGGCTGTGGTTTCTACGCCAGGCAACATTACGGTAAGTTGCAACACTGTAGGATCGGATGTTACAGCTTATGTAGCCTCCTTAGCCGATGCGACCTTCTCCGACAACTGCAGTGTGGTGAACATCATCGAGACCTTCGGTATTACACCTGGAACTTGCCCAGATGGGTTTGTCATCAACCGCAGCTGGATAGCTACCGATGCTGCCGGCCTGACGGTACAGGCAGTACAAACCATTATCGTACAGGATGTTATCAAACCATCGATTGGCAACTTGGCGAATGTAACGCTGAACCTTTCCAATTACATGACTTGTACGCCTACGGTGAGTTATTCTGCTACCGTTTCCGACAACTGTTCCACGCCGGCGTTTCTGGCGGCCAACACTACCTGGGTAATTGATTATCCTGGCGTTACACCGCCCAATACCGTGGGTACAGGACTCACCGCAACCCCGGTTGGCGGCTTCCGCCTGGGCGTAAACGTGATTACATTCACGACGACCGATGCTTGCATGAATACCCAAAGCGCCAGCATGACAGTCACCGTGGTGGACAATGTGCCGCCCGTGTTCAGCAGCTACAACGTGCCAACAACGCTTGACAGCTATTGCAACCACGCGCCCTTTGTGTTCAGCAATACGCCAAACACCTGCGGCTATACCTTTAACTGGGTACGTCCTTGGAATGGCGATATCACGGATTGCAGCAGTTTCACTTTTGCACCTGAAAATATTGTAGCCGTTACGCAAGTGGGTGGCATGCCCGTTACGCAGACCTTGTCTGCGAACTTCCCTTGGGATCCCACCAACTCCCTGACGGAGTTTGTGCCAGTGGCGATTAACTTGCCTGTTGGCGTCACGACCTTCACTTACAAGGCTACCGATGCAGCGGCCAACACTACCACTTGTTCCTTTACGGTGCAGGTTAACGATGTGCAAGCGCCTTCCATCACTTGTCCGGCGAACTTGACATTGAATACGATTTGCCCTACATCTCCGGTGCCTGATTTCCGTAATCTGGTGAATATCAGTGATAACTGCTTGACAGGAGTTGTGGTGACTCAGAGCAAGATGGGCGTACTGTTGGGCAATACTGCCACCATTGCGTACCTGCCCGGGCCACCAAACCCGCCAACGCACGGTTCTACATTCCAGATTACGTTTACCGCCACCGATGGTACCAATGCTGCTACGCCTTGCGTGACCACAGTGACCCTGAATGACACAGATGCCCCCATACCAACTTCGGGTTCTTTGGCCGGTATCGTCAGCAATTGCGGCTACGCCATCGTGAGCGCTCCTACAGCGTTCCCGAACTGTGGGCTGGTGCCGCTGATTTATGGCACTCCCGGCGGTGTCTCTGCCACACCATTTGAAGTGGTTGGCGTGAATGTGGTGAAATACAAAGTTACCGGAACAGGCAATTTCTTCATTACCTGGTCATACAACGACGGCAACGGCAATACCACCACCCAGCTTCAGCAATTGACGATCAACGCCGATGTGGCGCCGCCGGTGGCCAAGTGCAAATTGACCCAGACGGTCATTTCCCTGAGTGCCAGTTTCCCGGCCACGGCTTCGATTACACCGCAACAGATTGATGCGGACAACGGCAGCTTCAGCGTGAACGGCAGCCACGACCCGGATTTCTGCACCTTGCCGATCCCGCCATCGACTGTGGCGACGGCAGCGGTTACACTGACATTGAATCAAAGCGTGTTTACTTGCGCCGATTTGGCCAAAACCATGGTAACCTTGACCGCTACGGATGCCGGGGGCAATACAGCCACTTGCACCGCCTCGATCAAAGTGGTTGATACGCATGCTCCAGTTTACCAAAACCTGCCACCGCTCCCACTACCTACCTTGACGGTGGAGTGCGGCGACCCGCTGCCGGTTGGCGCTGTGTTTATCGCCATCGACAACTGTGCCGATACCATCGAAGAACTTCCGTTGGATGTACCGGTGAGCAACTCCAATATCTGTGGTGTTCAGGCAACCAAGTCTTTTATCCCTAACTGT
>CAYVPM010000539.1:0-3719 GCA_964453475.1 uncultured Saprospiraceae bacterium
CATTGACATCATCCCATACATAGTCGCCAATGGTGGCTTTTTTGTAGAAACCGGCATCCCAGGTCAGATCGCTTTCACCAGCAATAAGCACCGTATTAATGGTTTGCTGAGTGCCAGGTGCTGCATCGCTGTCTGTGGCATCATTGCCACCCTGATCCTGTGGCGACAGGAAGTAGCCGCCCGCTGGTGTACCAAATGTCACATTGTAGGTTCCTGGAACGAGGCCAGAGAACAAGTAAAAACCTGTTGCATTGGTCGTGGTGTTCAGCAGGACTACATCGCCGTCAATATCTGTTCCATTGAGGGTAACAGGCACGTTCGCGATGCCCGGTTCGCCGCCATCCTGGATACCATCGGCATCAAGATCATCCCATACGAAGTTGCCAATTTCTGCGCAACGGTTCGGGTTGACGGTTACGGTTACCTGGTCGTTGTTGCCAACGTTGCCGATAAAGGTTTCTACACCAGTAATCGGGTCAACATACCATATCTCGCCCATGTCGTTGGCGGTGTTAATGGTAGTTTGATTGATTGGAATGGTGTACATCCACATGAACTCTTCGTCAGAGTTGCCGTCATTGTTGTTGTCGATGAAATCAAGTATGCAGTTGCCGTTGAGATCGCCGCCAGACCAGTTCAAGCCCTGACAAGTCATGTTCCCGTTCACGTTGTTGTCCATCACGAGGATATTGCGGATTTGAATGCCCGTAATACCGCCAAGCATACGTGTGATGAGCGTGTACTTCACGTTTTCACCTGCACAAATCTCTGTTTTGTTGGCTGATTTGTCCATGTTGATGAATACACCCGTGTAGTTTGCTGGGTTGTTATCCGAAATTGGAGGGCCAAAATTGTTGCCATTTGGCAGAATTGGCTGACCCGTTACTGTAGCAGTATTCGTATGCAAACCAAGCGAGGCTGGAGCAGTATGCGTACATATATGTGTTGCACCTGGAGCCAAGGTCGGGATCGTGCAAATCAAACCATAAATATTGTCGTTAACAACCACATTATTTAGCGTCAAGTTGCCAGTATTGGTAACATTAAAGGTGAAGGTCACCGTTGGTGGAGCTCCTGGTGGCACCAATATGATTACTCCAGGAGCATTGTCTGCATCCTGACCATTTACATATTTCACGATATCGATGCCCACTTGTGGCAGGTAGAAACCTGCATCCCAGGTAATGTCGCTTTCGCCGGAAGTCAGCACGGTGTTGATCGTCTGTTGCGTGCCCGGTGCAGCATCGCTGTCTTTGGTGTCGTTACCGCCCTGGTCTTGTGGCGACAGGAGGTAACCACCCGCAGGTGTGCCAAACGTGATGTTGTAAGTACCCGGTTGCAAGTTGCTGAACAGGTATAAGCCGTTAGCATCCGTCGCGGTGCTCAACAATACGACAGTACCGTTGCCTGTGGTTCCATTCAAGGTAACAGGCACACCCTGGATACCCGGTTCGCTACCACCCTGAATACCATTGACATTCAAGTCATTCCAAACATAGTCGCCGATTTCGGCTTTCTGGTAGAAGCCTGCATCCCATGTCTGGTCAGTTTCACCAGATGTCAGGGTAGTATTGACGGTCATCAAAGTGCCTGTGTTGATGTCGGAATCGACGGCATCGTTACCACCCTGGTCTTGTGGCGTAACCGCCCAGGTTGAGCCCGGGCTACTGAATGTCAGTTTGTAGGTACCTGGAACGAGGTTGGCAAACTGGTATCCACCGGTGCCGTTCGTGGTCGTGGTCAGGTTCACCGGATTGCCGTTGCCGTCGGTTCCCGTCAAGGTAACGGTTACATTCGGGATGCCGGGCTCGCCGCCATCCTGGATTCCATTGCCGTTGATGTCATTCCATACATAGTCGCCAATGGTGGCTTTTTTGTAGAAGCCGGCATCCCAGGTCAGGTCGCTTTCACCAGGTGACAACACCGTGTTTATGGTCTGTTGTGTGCCTGGAGCTGCATCGCTATCGGTCTGGTCATTGCCGCCCTGATCTTGTGGCGACAGGAAGTAACCGCCGGCAGGTGTGCCGAAGGTCACGTTGTAAGTGCCTGGAACCAGGTTGGTGAACAGGTAGAAACCAGTAGCATTCGTAGTAGTGTTCAAGTTCACAACATTACCCAGTTGGTCGGTGCCGTTCAGCGTCACCGGTACACCGGAGATTCCTGGTTCGCCACCATCCTGTATGCCATCTGCATCAAGATCATCCCACACGAAATTACCGATTTCAGCAGGGGTACAGCTCAATGGCGCATTGTAGGCATCCACAAGAGTGTGCTGGCAGTTGGCATTAAATTGAGCCGTAACATCTACACCCTGAGCGCCATTGGAGGTCAGGCCAGAAATGGTTACTGTCTGGGTGCCAGAAGAGCCCATACCGATGTTGATGGTAGTTGAGCCGCCTTGAGAGGTAGTTACGGTGATGGAAGTGCCTGGAGCATTTGTCCAGCTCACTACGATGGTAACACTGTACTGGTTGTTGCTAGGGTTACACACGCCAGGAATTGCGCTAACCACCTGAATGCTTGGTTGCAGGATGGTTTTGCTCATGGTGGCAGTGCAACCATTTGCATCCGTAACGGTAACCGTGTACGTACCCGCGCCAACACCCGTAAGGTCTTGGCTGTCGTTGTCCGGGTCTTCAGGCCCGTCGTTTGACCAGTCGTAGGTATATCCAGGAGTTCCGCCTGAAACTGTCAGGTCAATAGAACCGTCAGTTGTACCCGTGCAAGAAGTGTTGACCACGGTTCCACTCAAACTCAATGCTGTTGGTTGGTTGACCGTAGCTGAGGTTGTTTTGGTACATGCGTTTGCATCCGTTACGGTCACTGTATAGGTGCCTGCCGTTAAACCGGAAATGTCTTGTGTAGTAGCCCCGTTCGACCAGTTGTAAGTGTACGGTGATACACCACCGCTTACAGTCAGGTCAACCGAGCCATTAGCACCGCCGTTACATGCTGCATCCATGGCAACCGTTGAAACTACGATAGCAGGTGGTTGGGTAATGGTGGCACTTACGGTACCGGTACAGCCATTCGCATCTGTCACCGTTACGGTGTAGGTGCCTGCAGGAACACCTGCAAGGTCTTGCACGTCGTTGTCTGGACTTTCAGGTCCGTCATTCGACCAATCGTAGCTGTATGCTCCTGTGCCACCTGTGACCGATATGTCAATTGCGCCGGTGTTTGCACCATTGCACAGTACATTTATCACCGATACAACAGTAGGCAATACAGGGTTTGGCTGGCTCAGAATAACGCCCACTGCCTTGGTACAACCTGCTGCATCTGTTACCGTGATGGTGTAAATGCCCGCGGTGAGGCCCGTCAGGTCCTGTGGATCGTTATCCGGATTTTCCGGGCCATCGTTTGACCAATCATACGTATAACCAGGTACGCCACCCATAACAGTCAGGTCGATAGCGCCGTTGGTGCCGCCGAAGCAGGCAAGGTTGGTTACCTGGAATATCAGTTGAATTTCGGCCGGCTCTGTTACCGTTGCGCTGCTTGTTTTCGTGCAACCATTTGCATCTGTTACGGTGACCGTGTAGGTGCCAGCGGTGACCAGGGTGAGGTCTTGCTGGGTTGCGCCATTTGACCACAAGTAGGTGTATGGCGATACGCCACCGGTCACCGTCAGGTCAATTGCGCCGTTTGCACCTGCGTAACAAGTCACATTGACGATAGTTCTGCTCAGCACCAAAGCCGGAGGCTGAGTAATGGTG
>CAYVPM010000540.1:0-3716 GCA_964453475.1 uncultured Saprospiraceae bacterium
CGCCAGCATGGAAGTCAAAATTCTTTCCGGATCTCTGGACGATGGCTATACGGCGCAGTTTGTCAACAAGTCTACAGGCAACTTTACCTATACAAAACTTGATTTTGGGGACGACAGCGATTTATGGGAGGCATCCTGGGACACCCTGGTACACATCTATCCGGCTGGCGGCATATACAGGACAAACCTGACGAACTGGAAAACAGGCGGCTGCCTTTCTTCCGCCATTCAACTGGTGGTAACCGATGCCCTGAACATGAATGTCTCCAGTCTCCCCGAAAGCACCGATTATGTGCGGCCAGGAGATGCCAACCGCGACGGGAAAGCAAATGTGTACGACCTGCTCAACCTGGGCGTGGGGCATACCACATTCGGGTCTCCGCGCCCAGATGCCAGTACCAGTTGGAATTACCAGTTTTCGCCAAATTGGTTTGAAAACCTTATTTCCAGCAATGTCAATTATAAACACCTCGATTGTGATGGCAACGGCATCATTAATGAATATGATGCGGATGTAGTGGGGCAAAACTATGCGCCCATTGACCCGGCTTTTGTGCCCTTTGAGCCCAATGCGCCACAAGTTCGTTTAGAGTTTCTTCAAGACACCATAGTGGTCAACGCCAATATCCCTGCTCCGATTGAAATTAAGGGCAAGTTGATCCTCGGCAGCCCTGTGTTGCCTGCCTTTGGCATTTATGGCTTGGCTTTTAGCATGAACTACCCCGAATATGTAGGGCATAACCCGAGCGCAGAGTACAAAAGTGATTTTTTCGGCTCTCCCAACCACATGTTGTGGCTGGCAAAAGACAACTACGACCAACGGCAATTAGACCTGGGCGTTACGCGAAAAAATGGCCTGCAAGCCAGTGGCTACGGGCAAATTGCCGAACTCACTTTCCGGGCCGACTTTATTATCATAATTGATATCGCCGACCGCTCGTCAAACAAGGCCATTCCTTTCACTGTGCCCCTTCGCGGCATTCGCGCCATCGACAACAAAGGCGATTTCAAATACATGACCACCCCGACGCAACAAGATACTGTCTGGATAAAACTCGTAGGTACCACGGGCACAAACGATGCCCTGGCGCAGCGCATCGCCCTGGCGCCAAACCCTGCCAGCGATTTTGTCACCCTGTATTTCGGCGACTTGCAAGTGGCGTCTGTTGAGACTGTTAACGTGTTCGGCCAGGTGCTCTCTCAAGTGCAGGTTGGAAATGAACGCAGTACCCAGGTACGGGTGTCTGGCCTTTCTGCAGGCGTTTATTCGCTGCGCATCAGGACGGAGAAGGGGGTGGTGGAGAAGCAGTTGGTGGTTGCGCGTTGACCCTGCCCCTTGCTGCTCACGCCTCCGCATAGGTTTCGACGGTTAAACCTTCGAAGTCTGTGCGGAAGCGGGAGCCAGCGGATGGGTTACAAGTTCTCCTTGAAAAAAGCCTCTATCTTTTCAAACAAATGGACCCGGTCTTTCCCCAACACATTGTGCAGGTGTTCGGGATATACAAAATAATCGATCTGCTTGCCTTTGCGCACACATTCGCGGATATACCTCAAAGAATGTTGCCACAGCACTACATCATCGGAAGAGCCGTGAATCAAGAGCAAGCGACCGCTCAGGTTGTCGATATAATTGAACAAACTGCTGTTTTTGTAACCCTCCGGGTTTTCTTGCGGGGTGTCCATGTAGCGTTCGGTGTACATAATTTCGTACATATCCCAATCGATGACCGGGCCGCCAGCTATGCCGCAGCGAAATACGCCTTTAGCCTCTGGGCGGGTCATGAGTGAAGTTGCCATGAATCCGCCATAGCTCCAGCCATATACTCCGATCCTGTTTGGGTCAATAAAGGTTTGCGCTTTGAGATAGCTTGCCCCCGTCAACTGATCTTCTAGTTCAGCTTTGCCTACCTGGCGGTGAATCGCGCTTTCAAACGCGAAGCCGCGGTGGGCTGAGCCCCTGCCATCCAGCGCAAAAACTACAAAGCCTTCCTGCGCCATACGGTGCATCCACAGCTCGCCGGCGCCAAGCCAGGTATTGGCGACCATTTGTGCATGGGGGCCATTGTACACATATACAATGGCCGGGTATTGCTTCTTTTGGTCGAAATCGGGAGGCAATATCATCCGGGCGTTCAGCACAGGGCCGCCGGGAGAAGGGATGGTTACCATGCGGGTCAGCCCGATCTGGTAACCGTCGAGCGGGTTTTTTGCGCCAAAAACGATCTCCCGTTTGGCGGTATTGGCCCATTGCGACAAATAGATGAAACGGGGCGTTGCGGCATTGGAAAATACGTCGAGTGCCCATTCGCCCGTGCTGTTCATAAAGGCATTGTGCATGCCTTCATCGCCGTTGAGGCGGGTAAAGACGCCTGTTTTCAAATTGGCACTGAAGACATACCGGTTCAGGCCTGTTTCGTCGGCCACCTGGTAAAAGCAGTTGGCGCCTGTGGCATCGAAGCCATAAAAACTGGTGACGGGCATAGCGCCCCGGCTCACCTGGATGGCGGATTTGTCGGCCAAACTACAACGGTACAAATGGTTGAAACCATCGCGCTCGCTTTGCCAAAGGAATTGCTCGTTGCTGCCGGGAATAAATTCAGCGGGCTTTTCTGGCTCAACCCATTTGTCGCTGGTTTCTTCCAAAATTGTTTTTATAAATGCACCGGTGCTGGCATCGTACTGGTTGAGCCACAGGTGGTTTTGGCCGCGGTTGACCACAGCAATGAGGATGTACTTGTCGTCGGGGCTCCAGGCGATATTGGTTAGGTACTGCTCCGGGTCGCCCCCTTCAGGCAATGTATTGAGGTAAATTTTCTGTCCCGTTTGGGTGTCGTATACCCCGAGCGTGACATGATGGCTTTTCGCTCCTGCAAAGGGGTAACGGATTTCTCGCATTTGTGCGGGCATGGAATCCAGCGCATAGATCGGGTATTTGGTCACCATGCGTTCATCCATGCGGTAAAAGGCCAGCTTGCGGCCCGAGGGGCTCCAGAAGGTGCCGTTGTGGATCCCAAATTCGTCGCGGTGCACGCTTTTGCCGTACACGATGCCATCGCCTTCGCTTTTGGCTACGCCAAGCTCTTTGCCCCCGATGTTCACCCAAAGGTCGTTGCCCAGGGTATAGGCAGCCATGAAGTTTTTGGGGTTAATGTCCAGGTTTTCTGCTTCCGCAGGATACCAGTTTTTGCGCTTTAGCCCGTCAGCGTTTGAAAAAGTGTACACTTCTTTGTTGGTGTTGAACCAAAAGGAATTGGCGTCAATCCAGTTCAGGGCGGGCAGGCCTTGCAATGCGGCAACGCCTATTGCGCCCAGTTTTTCATTGAGCTCCGGCAACAGGTCGAGTGTGTCAATGCGCATGTCAGGTGCATTGACGCGAACAATTTTGTTGCTGACAACGTGTGTAAATTGCGCGGTGCCAGGGATCCATTGCAGTTGCCGCAAATTGGCAGGGGCCAGGCTTGAGCGACCTTTCAAGATCGCATCCGACATGGTTAATTTGTTTTGTGCAAGGAGAAAGAAGGGAAGGAAAAGCAGGGCAATGCTGAGCGATTTTTTCATGTTCTTGTAGCGAAACTTAAAAGATCGGCAAAAATAGATGACTGTAAGCCATTTCCCGACGATATACTTGTTTTTCTGCCTACTTTTCGCCCTAATGCTGAAACACTGGCGCCACATCCGGCACTATCAAAAAAAATGAGGCAGTGCCACCACAGCAC
>CAYVPM010000541.1:0-3713 GCA_964453475.1 uncultured Saprospiraceae bacterium
TGTCAGCCGATGAGAAAACTCTAAAATCTGTTGCATTTGAAACTTGAATCCGCCTTGTATAAAACACCTAATTGTAATACAAACGAATATATTATTTTTTAGTTTCATTGCCTCCCGATTTCTTTGTTGGATTGAAAAATGATTAACAAACTTACCCTAGCGAAGGATTTCCCAACGCCATCGTCTAAACTCCAAAATATTCAATAAGCGTTAAATAAAACTTTTCACCAGCTTCCTGGTCTTAACCTTGCGCTCCGCAAGATTAATGATCTTCATGTACTCGCTGATTCTTGCCAACCTCAGGTCGTTCGTGAAAATCAGAATCGCTTCGCCGTTGCTTCCCAGGTGTGGGATCTAGGAATATTCGATCAATTCCCGCAGTTCTTTGCCCGTAAATGCCTTCATTTCTTCTGTATTGCATGCCTTTACGATACACTCCCCTGAAAAATCAATGTACAGCGCATAGCAGATGTCTTTGTGGTTGTAGAGGTCGAGGTACTTGTCCAGAAACGCCTTTTTCTCGAAGTTGAACTTATGGATGGCAAAGAGCAACTTGATAAGGCCCATGGTTGTGTCGTTCTAGTCGTAAGCCATGAACACGCCTTCGTCGAAGGCCGCATCCAGGATTTCCCGTTTGATAGTGTCTTCTTTGTTGCTGAGGAAATTGGATAGTGATTCTATAGGCCGCGACTTAATAAAGCTGAAGCGCTCGAAGTAGTCGATATACTCGTCGGGGTTCTCTGTAATTTCTAGACGTATTTCAGTGCCTGTTCGTTCTGCCATTTTTCACAGGTGCTCATTTTTTGCGCCGACTAGGTCAGTATTTTCAAGCCCACTTTGTTATTTGGGAGGGACACATGTTTTCCAGTCTGTTTATTGGAGCGCAACCCACCCCGCAATTCTGCCGATTTCTCCCGGCTTTTTATGCCGCATCCCAAGCCGTTGGTCGGTAATAATTCAAGAATTTTCACCCGATCCTTGAAAAATGACACCAAATGCCCCACCTTTATTGTTGAAATCAAACTTAACTAAACGCCATCATGTACTTCATTCCAATTATTTTACTGCTTTTATTCATGAGTATCGTGACCGTGCAGCAAAGTACGGTCGCCATCACCACCATATTCGGCAAGTACAGCCGAACGCTGCGCCCGGGCCTGAACTTCAAGATTCCGATCATTGAAAACGTGTTTAAGCGCATTTCTGTGCAGAACCGCGCCGTAGAGCTCAATTTCCAGGCCGTTACCATCGACCAGGCAAATGTGCATTTTACCTCGCTGTTGCTCTTTTCGGTACTCGACGACCGCGAAGAAACCGTAAAACAAGTGGCGTTCCGCTTCCTGACCGACCGCGATTTTATGGCAACGCTCACCCGTACTGTGGAAGGCAGCATCCGTTCGTATGTCGCCTCCAAAAAGCAACAGGAAATCCTCAGCCTGCGCCGTGAAATCACCGAAGCGGTGAAAGGAAACGTCGACCACATGCTGGAAGACTGGGGCTACCACCTGATCGACCTGCAAATCAACGACATCACCTTCGACGAAGAAGTGATGCGCTCCATGTCGAAAATCGTGGCCGCCAACAACCTGAAAGCTGCCGCTGAAAACGAAGGCCAGGCCCTGCTTATCACCAAAACCAAAGGCGCCGAAGCAGAAGGTAACGCGATCAAAATCGCCGCAGAAGCCGAGCGCGAAGCCGCCAGAATGCGCGGCCAGGCCGTAGCGCTTTTCCGCGAAGAAGTAGCCAAGGGTATGAGCCATGCCGCCAAGGAAATGCAAAGCGCCAACCTCGACACCTCCGTGATCCTGTTCTCTATGTGGACAGAAGCCGTGAAGAACTTCACCGAACACGGCAAAGGCAACATTATTTTCCTCGATGGATCGGTAGACGGAATGCAGAAGACCCTCAAACAAATGATGGCGCTGAGTTCTACCGACTTCCTGGCGCAGCAGGACCAGGGGAATAAATAATTTGATAATTTGATAATGGGATAATTTGATAATGAAGGGCGTTGCCCAGCCATTTCGTTAGGGTGGCAAATTGAATGAAGTTTCAGTTTGGGAAATTCCCAACGCTCCCATTATCGAATTATCCCATTATCGAATTATCAAATTATTCAATTCCGAATAACCTTCACCGCTCTCCGCGGCATCACATACCCGTCCAAATACAAAATACTCCGGCGATTGGGTCTTGAATTGTCGTAAATGATAATTCCGGGACGGGCGCGGCCCATCTTGCGGTCGCTGTCAAATTCAATACGAACAGCTGCCGAATCTCCGGGCATCACCGGAAAGCTGGGGTAGCGCAGCACCGTGCAATCGCAATTGCTTTTTGCGCCTTTGATGATGTAGGGCGCGGCTCCCGTATTGGTCACAACAAATGAATCCAGCAGGATAGTTCCCTCTTCAATTTGCCCGTAGGGCAGCGTGTCGCGATCCCAGCGCACGGTGGTATAGCCCACTTTTTCCGGGTTTTTCAACACCGCAATGTACTGTGCCACGCGTTGCTGATTTTTTTCGTCCAGCAGCTTGCAGGTAGCTTCCAGGGGCTTGCCGTGGTAGGCGCCCAGATGGTGGGCATAATCGAGCACCTTGCTTTTTTGCTCGGCGTTGAGCGTGCTGAGCAGTTCGGGCAACGCCGGAAGGCTGTCGCTTTGGGCGTTAAGGCTGAAGCAAGCGCAGAGAAAGCAGAGGATGCGCAATGCGTTTTTTATAACCGTCATGGAGTGGCCGTGGATGTTCCAAGGGGAATTTGGTGCAAATGTAGTGCCGAAAGCGATGCTGTCAGGCTATTTGTTCCTTTTTTGCCTCAAAAATCCGACACCCGGTACACTTTCGCGTCCCCGCCCACAATCACGCCAAAGCTGCGTTCCTTTCGCCGCAGGCGCAGATCGTCGTAAAACAGGGAGTAGATAATGTTGTCGTCGTTGGTGCAGTAATCGCCGCAGGGGAAATTGCCGTAATCGTATCGGTAGCCTGTGTCATCGCTCAGCAGGTTGTAGCGGTTGAACATTTTGTTCACCGTGCTCAAGGGCATTTCAAGCATTTGCACCACGCTCGGCTTGCTGCCGATTTGCGGGCCGGCTACGGCCTCCTGCCGCATTTGCGACCAATAGGACTCGCTGTTTCGCTCTTTCACGATAAGGTTGCCGTTGTAGAGCAAGCCCGAAACCTCGAAAAACATTTCCTGCCCGTTCTGTTCGCGCAGCCATACATTCCCCGAGCCGGTAAGCGGGCAGTACATGACTGAAAAAGGGAGACCGGCCTGCTTCTCGTTCACAATTTCGTGCCACTCCAATACCGGATGCGGGTACACAAACACCTCATTGCCTGCTTTCACGACCAGGCAAAGCGTGGTATCGTCCAGGTAAGGCATGTGCTCTATGGTACGTTCGAGGTATTTGGGCGCGTCAATGGAAGGGATAGCGCCCGGCAAGGCGCCCAACGCAAGGCGGGAGTATGGGATCAGCCAACCGTTGTCGCCGGGCGGCAGGGAAGGGGCATCATCAACGCCTCCGCGTCCGTACAAATCACAACCGGGGTAAAAAGCGCCCCAGGCAAACCAATAGGCCGTCATATAATTGGCGGGTTCCAGGCGCAAGCCTTTGTTGGGCCCGTCAACAACTTCTCCCCAGACATCATAGGAATTGCCATCGCTGTCGGCCAGCACCACGGGAAGCTTGTTTTGCACTGCCCAGTATTCCACCACCT
>CAYVPM010000542.1:0-3709 GCA_964453475.1 uncultured Saprospiraceae bacterium
GGCCAAGGTGGCGTTACTTTCATGGCCAAGGTGCCCGAGTCAAACAAGCGAAGCTCAATGCCTCCCCCTCCCCGAAGGGGGAGGGGCCAGGGGTGGGGTCAAAAAAAACCCCGGCATCTTGCGATCCGGGGCCTGCGTTCATTTATTTTTTCAGTTAATTTTCCCTGTTAACTTTACCTGCTTCACCAGCGGGTAACCCTTGTCATCGGTGTTTTTGAATATCACATCGATATCTTTGGTGACATCACCTTTGAAACTCCGGGTATTAAAATCAATTTCAATCAGGCCTGACTCGCCTGGGAGTACCGGTACGGTGGGCCACTTTATGTTCATGCACTCGCAGCTGCTCACAAGCTCCACCTCCAATGCCCGTGTGCCGATATTGTCAAAAATATACCTGGCAGCAACAATTTCGCCTTCGCGCACCTGCCCGTAGCAGAGCAGTTCGCTTTGGAACTTTATTTCTTTGTCAGCAGGATTAGCCCAGTTTTGAGTCGTTGGCGGCATGGTGTCTTTGGCGGCAGCAATGATGCGCTTGAAATTATCCAGCATCGGGTTAAACGACTGCTTGCCGCTGGAAGGGGCGGGTTTTTCGCGCTTTTCGATTTTTTCCGTAATGATGCTGGTTGGGCCGGAAAGGATCTTGAACTCTGTGCGGCGGTTGAGCTGGTGTTGTTCTTCAGTACACTCGGCACCATTGCCACACTCATTGAGCAACTTCTTTTCTCCGTAGCCTTTTGCAATGATGCGGTCTTCCTTGATACCTTTAGCTAAAATCCACTGCTTGG
Source organism: uncultured Saprospiraceae bacterium (assembly GCA_964453475.1). GTDB lineage: Bacteria > Bacteroidota > Bacteroidia > Chitinophagales > Saprospiraceae > M3007. Next base: position 789 of record CAYVPM010000542.1, read on the forward strand.
CGCTTTCGGCACGACGCTGAGAAAGATCCTCATTGTAATCGTCTTTACCACGGGAGTCGGTATGCGAGGAAAGCTCGATTTTCATATCCGGGTATTTGACCATCAGATCCGTCAGGTACTGGAGGTCTGGCTCGGCATCCGGGCGGATATTGTCCTTGTCGTAGTCGTACAGGATGTAGTCGAGGCGGATGGGCTCGTTGATGCGGATGGTATCGTATTCTGGCTCCTTGCGCTCCAGGCGCAGTGTCAGTTTTTTCTCAATGCTCGTTGTTTTTTTGATGCCGACGGTGTTGAACCGGACGGTATCGGGCTTGTACCCTGCGGCGTTGGCAACCACCAGGTACGACTTTTCAGGAAGGAGCGTGAAGTTGAAATCATTGGAGGCAGGGTTGCTCTTTTCCTCTATGTCAATGGGGCTTTTGGCCGTCACGTCTACGATGCTGACGGTACAGCTTTTCAGCGGCTGGTTCTCTTTTTCCCCTTTCCGGCGCAGGCGGAATGTCGTTGCTGCCAACTCCACTTTGATGCGCTCGATTTCCCAGGCGTAAATATCATCACAGCAAGTCTTGCTTTTCAGGTTGTTCGGGCCTGGGCGGTTGCTGGTGACAAAGCCGCTCATGCCGTCTGCCGAGCGGGAGTAGTACTGGTCGTCGAGGGTGGTATTGATACCTTCCGGCAATTGTTTTGGAGCGCTCCAAACCGAACCGTTCCACTGCGATTCGAATACATCGAGGCCGCCCATCGAAGGATGGCCGTTGCTGCTGAACCAAAGCTTTCCATCCTGATAAAAGGGCGAAGCTTCTTCATAAGGTGTATTGATCACATCGCCCAGGTTGACTGGCAGGCCGTATACCCCTTCCGACTTGCGGGGGGCGTAGTAGATATCAAATCCGCCTTTGCCGCCGGGCATATTGGCTACGAAAAACAGCACCTTTTCACCAAATAACTCACCTTCGCAGGGGTGCTTGGCGATGTAATCACCATTGACGCCTACCACTTCATTGGCGGCGCCCCAGCCGTCGGAGGTTTTGGGAGCATAATAGATCTTGCTTTCAGCCAATTCCTGGCCTTTTTCGGCAAGCATGGCGCGGGTAAAATACATGGTTTTCCCATCGGGGCTGACGTTGACATTGCCCTGGTGCCAGTCTTCGCGGTTTATCTGCGTGCCAAGCGGGGTTGGTTCGCCAAATTCCACTCCAGTACCCGTCTTGCTGGCTGAAACGATTTTCGTGTACCAATCACCTTCTTTACCATTCAAGACAATAACGTCTTTTGCCATCAGGGTGGAATAGTACAATTCGCCACCGCTGTAGGAAGGTGAGCCTTCCGTTTGCGGGCTGTTGGCCGCTTTGCCGATATTGTTGATCAGCAGGTTTTCAGGCTGACGCATTTTTCGGGCCAACTCGCTTCCGGCAATTTCCAGCTTGGCGGATGCCTTCAGCTTATCGTCCGTACCGTCTGCGATATACTGTTTAAACATTTCTATTGCCTCAGCGTGCTTGCCGTTGTATTTCATGCTCAGGGCAAGCCAGTAGCGTAGCTCGACGAATTCCATTTTGCGGTCGCGCGAGACCAGGCGGTTGAAGCTTTTTTCAGCCTGGGCATAGTCACGCAACTCAAAATTGAGCTTCGCGATCTGCGCGGCAAGCGTCTTGTCCTTTTTGTTGTCCTCGTACACTTTTTCGTACAAATCGAGCGCGGCATACGGGTTGCCGTTCTCATCTGCTTGCTGGGCCGATTTCAAATTGGCTTCCGGTGTGGAGCGGTTGATCGGCTGTGCACTTATGGCACAAACTGCGAGCAATGTTATGCTAAGAAACAGAATTGTTTTTTTCATAAATATCTTTCCGGCCAGCCGGTATTAGGTTGAAACGTTGAAAGTACCAAGCAAGATTAGAACCTGGGGCAAAGCACCTTGGTTTTGATAACCGCAGGCTTGTAAATCTTGATGATATAGTTGGCTGCCAATTCAAAGCCACCGCGGTAATTGGTAGCGGTGTTGAGGGAAGAGATGTTGACGTCATAAGCCAGGCCGACACGCAGCGACTTATACTGCATCCCGACAATCGGGTGAATGGCATCACGCAAGCGGTAACCTGCACCGAAAAGCAGGGTGATTTCTTTGTCCTGATTGAAAAGGTAGGAACCCAGGCCCTGTATGATGATTTCATCGGCCCCGCTCATGGTTTGGTAAATAAACGTAGGGCTCACCATCAGCTTGTCGTTCAGTTTGATATTAAAGGTGCCGGTGCCTACCGAACGACGGCCAATTTCGTCCTGGCTGGATTGTGCCGGTCCGCCCGGGGTACTGCTGCCTCCCGTGACAAGTCCGTATTTCCCTTCGGCAATATGGTACATGGAGTAGCCGATGCTGAAATCCATGCGCTCGTTCAGCTTGGATTTCAGGACAATGCCTGCATCGATGTCGGTCCAGCTTGCCTTGTCGCGGTTGAGGTTGGCGTAGTCAACGTCCTGCGGTTGATTGTAGCCACCGCTGGGCGTGGGGTTGTTGTAACCTTCTGCGAACAGGAAGCCGTCTGGGTTCAACCTGCGGCTTGCCTGGCCATACTGGGCTCCCAGCGTGATGAATGTTGTGGCTTTTTTGTTGAGCGCCAGGTGGTAGGAAGCGCCCAGCTTTGCAGCAGAATGTGTCAATTTTCCAATGCCCGCCTTATCGCTGAAGAACATAAAACCAACACCAACCCAGTCCCTTTTCCGAAAACCCGTGATGATGGGCGCATCCACAAAAATAGACGGGGTTTGGTATTGCCCGCTGTTGCCCAGCACACTGGCAAACTGCCCGCGATAGATACCGCCAATCCGTGCAGTGCCTTCAAACGCGCCGATGTTGGCAGGATTGAGGGTCATGGGCGACATGTTGAACTGCGAAAAGTGGATGTCTTGCGCCTGAAGCCCGGAAA
>CAYVPM010000543.1:0-3706 GCA_964453475.1 uncultured Saprospiraceae bacterium
ACTTATAAACCAGGCTTTGGAAGCTTTGGAAGAAGCCAACCCTGGCAAACTCTCTGGTGAGGATGGATCGGGTATATTCAGAAACATAGACTTTAATTCCAGTAATCTTGGGGATGTGAAGGACAAGAACACAAGATTAAAAAACCTCATCCTTGATTTTAACGATGAGAAGTTAGACTTACGTCCTTCGGTGTTGGTAGGGAATGATGTAATCGGTGATGCCTATGAATTCTTGATTAGCCAGTTTGCATCAGATGCAGGCAAAAAGGCAGGCGAATTTTTTACACCAAGTCAGGTTTCCACTTTGATAGCCAAGTTGACCAAATCCGCTCCCGGCGCAAGAATATGTGATCCTACCTGTGGCTCTGGTTCGCTATTGATAAAGGCAGGGAAGGAAGTCGGAAGTGACAACTTCTCATTGTACGGACAGGAGGCCAATGGAAGTACTTGGGCATTGGCTGTGATGAATATGTTCCTGCATGGTATGGACAATGCCTCTATTCGGTGGGGAGATACTATTAGGAATCCAAAACTTAAGGAGGGTGATGCTTTGATGAAGTTTGACACAGTAGTAGCCAATCCTCCATTTAGTCTGGATAAATGGGGTAAATCACATGACGACAAAGAAGCCAAAGGGACAGACTTCGACCCCGATTCCGATACTTACAATCGCTTCTGGAGAGGAGTGCCGCCAAAGAGCAAAGGGGATTGGGCTTTCATATCCCACATGATTGAAACAGCTTATGAGGGCAAGGGTAAAGTAGGTGTGGTTGTACCTCATGGTGTGCTTTTTAGGGGAAGTTCAGAGGGGAAGATTAGGCAGAAAACCATTGAAGAAAACATACTTGAGGCTGTAATAGGGTTGCCAGCCAATCTGTTTTTTGGGACAAGTATCCCGGCTGCAATTCTGATTTTCAATAAAGGTAAAGGACACAACAGGGATGTCCTTTTTATTGATGCCAATAATGAGTTTGAACAAGGCAAAAACCAGAATGTCCTACGGGAAACCGATATTGAACATATTGTCAAAACATATCGCGAGTTCAATGCAGGTAAACTGAAACCGGGAGCGGTTCAAGATAAATACTCATACGTTGCCACTTTTGACGAGATAGAAGGGAATGAGTTTAATCTCAATATCCCTCGCTATGTAGATACATTTGAAGAAGAGGACGAAATTGATATAAAAGCAGTACAGGGAAAAATTGATGTTATTGAAGAAGAGCTTAAAGAAGTTCAGGCTCAAATGAAAAATTATTTAATTGAATTAGGAATCATCTAATGGCTAAAGAAACTAATACAAGGCCATCTATTCCAAGTGATGTAAAAACCAAACTTTGGTTAACTTCAGGAGGTAGATGTCATTTCGATGGATGCAACATCCCTCTTTGGAGAGATGATCTAACATGCAACGAAATGAACAGGTCGTATATCGCTCATATATATGGGTATGCTGAAGGAAGTGCAAGGTACGATACAATAAAATCACCTAAGCTCGAAAAAGATTTCTCGAATTTGATGCTTTTGTGCGATACACATCATAGGTTGGTGGATGATATAAAAAGAGTCGCAGAGTATCCACCCGAAAGATTAATAAAGATGAAGATAGACCATGACCAAAGGATTGAATTCTTAACCAGTATCAACCCTGATAAAAAAAGTCATGTGGTTTTATTTGGGGCGAAAATAGGTGAGCATGATTCACCCTTGCGCTTCAAAAGTGCTTTGGAGGCGATGTTGCCTAACTATTATCCGGCGTTGTCGAATGCTGTTGAATTGGGATTGCAAAATAGCTCTTTTGAGGACTCTAAAGAAAAGTATTGGGATATTCAGGTTGAGAACCTGGAAACCTTATTTTCTCAGAGAGTTGCTTTTCTTAAAGCAAAACATGAAGTTCAACACTTTTCAATTTTTGCCTTAGCTCCTCAACCGCTTTTAATTAAGTTGGGAACAATGCTAAGTGACATTTATCCTGCCCAAGTTTACCAATTACATAGAGAGCCTTCAACTTGGGGATGGGTAGATGAAGATATTGAAGTGGTTCATAAAATATCTGAACCAAGAGGAAATGGAAACGTGGTTGCTCTTAAATTTGAATTAAGTGCAACGGTGACAGATGAAAGGGTAACTGAATTGCTTGGCGATGAATGCGATATTTGGTCAGTTTATCACGATAATCCTAACAACGATTACATACGCAGTAAAAACAACTTACAGGATTTTAGAAAAGTGATGAGAAGTGCATTTGACAGAATTAAAGCAAAACACGGACAAAATGCTGAGTTACATATTTTTCCTGCAATGCCTGTATCAACAGCCGTTGAGTTAGGAAGGGTATGGATGCCGAAGGCTGATTTGCCGATGGTGATTTATGACCAAAACTATAAGGCCGGAGGTTTCTATAAATCTTTAACAATTAACCATTAAACCTATGAGCATGTTAATTCATACACAAACAAATTATCAAAAATTTCTCGACACATTAGTTGATTTATTGGACATTACACCTGTACAATTCCAAAAAGCAAAAGACCATTATCATGCTGTTGGTGATTGGTTAGGGAAAGAAGACTCTCCATTGTACAAATACAACCCTGTCATTTATCCTCAAGGTTCATTTAGATTAGGCACAGTGATTAAACCCTTGAATGGGGACGACGAATTTGATGTGGATTTGGTTTGCAAGTTAGAGTTAGCAAAAAACCAAGTTACGCAAGAGGGTCTTAAAAAAATGGTTGGGGACAGATTAAAACAAAACGCAGATTATAAAAGAATGCTTTCCAAAGAAGAGGGAAGTAGATGTTGGTGTCTTGACTACGAAGAGACCCCTAAATTTCACATGGATATTCTTCCTGCTATTCGCGATGGGTATAGGTGGCTTGTAGAAAACTGGGTTTCTGAAAACTATGCTCAACATGCGATTTGTATTACTAATAAAACAGCCAAGGATTATTCTATTTTGTCCGATAATTGGAGTAAAAGCAACCCGATTGGATATGCAAATTGGTTTAAAGACCAAATGAAAATCCAACTCAAAGAAAAAAGACGAATTCTTGCAGAGAAAAGAAGTGTGTCAATTGAACAGATTCCAGAAGATGAAATCAAGACACCGTTGCAAAGAGCTATTCAAATCTTGAAAAGGCATAGGGACATTATGTTTGGTGATGATGAGGATAAGCCGATTTCTATAATTATTACCACAATAGCTGCACAAGCCTATGCTGAGGAAGACAATCTCTATCTTGCTTTGAAAAACATACTTGATAGGATGCACACCTATATAAAAGTGAATTCAAGAGGCGAAAGTGAAGTTCTAAACCCTGTTAATCCATTTGAAAACTTTGCTGACAAATGGGTGGATTTTCCTCAAAGAGAAAAGAATTTTCGGGCTTGGATGAAAAAAGCCAAAGAGGATATTGTTGAACTTGTGGAAAGAAATGGGTTTAACAGTTCGGTTGAAAACCTTAGAGAGGTCTTTGGCAATCGTATGGTAAACAGAGCATTGAATGAATCTGGCTTTAAATCTTTATCTGAAAGTTCTTCGCTTGTAATTCCTATCAGCCAAAGCCTACTAAGTGTTCCGCACAGAGAATCTCCAAGGTGGCCACTAATCCTAAGCAACAGAGTCTCAATTGCTGGACGTTACAAGAATTGCATAATTCCGGCCAAAGTGAACAGTAAAATCCGGTCAAAGTGAACAGTTGGA
>CAYVPM010000544.1:0-3706 GCA_964453475.1 uncultured Saprospiraceae bacterium
GGCGCTTCACAGCTTTGAATTAGGTGAAGCGGTTGTTCATCCACCCAGGTGCCAGCCCGTGAAATTTGGGAGGCAAAAAGGGAAATAGGGACAAATAGAAGCGAAAAGAAAAGATTTTTTTCCATGATTGATAGTTTAATGATAATGTTCCAATATTTTTCGGAATCAAAATTCCTGATAAACACAATCAGATTTAGTAACACTTTTTTAGATCGATTCCGATTTTCAAGATGGAACAGACACAACTTGTCGAATTAATCAAGGTATTAAGTCCCAAAGAAAGAGCCAAATTGCTGCAGTTTGACGAAATATCGGTCAATTCTTTAGAAAAAATTGGCAAAAATGTAAAGGTCCTGCTGACCGTTTGTCTTTTACACCCTTGGGAAGACCCAACAAAAATATTGGATAAAAAGACATTATTTGAAACGGTTTTCCCCGATAGGCCTTTTGCGGAAAGCAGGCTGGAAAAAACAATGGTGGAGGCACATAAGCTAGTTCGAGCATTTGTCGCCAGCCAACATTATTTCAGGGAGGAAAATGCCTTTCAGCAGACCATGGATTATGCCGAATTCATACGCCGAAGGGGCTTGCAGGCACGATACCAGATTGCCCTTGGCAAGTTACGGAAAATGCAGGAGGAAACACCCCAACAACACTTTTTCTACTTCCATAACCAATATGAATTGGAATATGCAGTGCACAATGAAGAGAGTTTGCTCAACCAAATGAAAGGAGAGTTGAACATCGGAAATACGCTTGATGCCCTTGATATGCACCATTCGCTGAATAGCTTGGCGCTACTCAATGTTTATCTCTTACAAAAAAAAGCGGCCAACCTGCCCTTTTCAGCACCAATGCAGGAACGAATTGAACATACTCAGGTGCCAGAACGGTTCTTGAACAACTCACCTGTCATAAAAATTAACCATATCATTTTCAACCTGCTCAAAAAGCAAACATATACCAATCTAGATTTGCAATGGCTCTTCGATGCATTAATTGCGCATGAAAAACAAATTGACGTTGAAACACTAAACGGGTTTTATGCCTATTTAAGAAATATATGCAACCTTGCATTGTCGCAAGACCCGGATAATGAAGATATTATCAAGACACTGTTTGAGTTGTATCAGGACAACCTTGAACGTGGGTTCCTGCATTATGAAGGAAAATTAATCCCCAGCCGGTATTTAGGCATTTCAGAATTTGCCATCAAAGCAAAAGCGACTTATTGGGCCTTGGACTTCATTGAAAAGTACAAACACGAAATTATTGGAGAAAATGAAACGCAGGATTTCTACCGGTTAAACATGGCGCACCACTTGTTCGCTGTAGGTAAATTTGAAGCATGTCTGGACTATATTCCTGCAACATCCCCATTACTGGACTATTTGATGAACAGCAAACGATTGGAAATCAAAGCATACTACGAACTTGGCTCAGATTTACTAGACTTCAAAATGGATGCCTTCAAGATGTTCCTCAGCAGGACATCTCAAAAAATATTCTCCGAAGCAATAAGAAAAAACAACCAGGACTTTTTAAACATGGTTTTTCAACTCAGGGGCTCAATTCCCGGAGATCAGGCCCGGGCGCAGCGCATTATCGCAAGGGTAGCAAAGAACAAAAGTATTTCTGACCGTATCTGGCTACTCCAAAAAGCAAATGATCTGCTCATCCCCCATCACAACTTCAAAAACCTCCCACCACCAGCCCACCCTACCGACTCCGCCGAAATAAAATAAACCCCCGGCATCAAATGCCTCAACCCCAGCAGCACACTACCCTCCCCTGCCCCAAGCGTCTCAGCCACCACCTGCCTTCCAAAAGCATCCAGCACCCGCAACTGAATATCCGCGTTGAATGCCGGAAACTGTACCTGAAGCTGGTCTGATACCGGATTGGGCGACAGCGACAAAGAAAAAGTCCCGGTGATTTGGTCAAAGCCCACCGACTGGCACGCGGTTTCCGCATACCCTTGCACCCCTTGCCGCAGCGCCGCCAGTTGCCCATACAGCATGCCGCCCGGGCACGCGGTGTACCCAGGCGCGCAACCATCGCGATGCCCTGAAATGTTCTGCATCAGGCCGGTATGTGAATTGATCGGCCCGTTGCCGATGGGGGCAATGTCTTCTTTGCAGCTTTTCCAGGCGAGCAGCTTTTTCATGGTTTCCATGCCCGCTGTGGGAAAAGGAACATTCACATAATTCCCCAAGGCACAAACGGCCATCGTGTTGTTGTTGTAGCCGCACATGTGGGAGCCGCGCACGTTGTCGCCGCCGCCCCGGCCCTCGAACAACTGTCCATTGGGCGCAATCAGCCAGTTATAGCCGAGGTCCGACCAGCCGTTGGTGTTCACATGGTAATCAAATATGGCGGCAACAACTCCCGACCAATTGTTGCTGGTGTTCGTGCCTGCGCTGTGGTGCACAATCAGGTGGGTCACCGTCGTGTACACGGCAGGTGGGGTGTATATATTTCCGTTGAGGCCAAAAGCGCCGCCCCAGGTGGCACGTGGCACAAAACCGGGCTGCGGGCAGCTGCAGAGCATGTTTTGCGCCGTTTCCAGGCTTGGCGCTGGTTGAATGTCAGATCCAACGCCGCCGCTTGGCGAAAACACATGCACCCTGACCCGCAGGTTTTCATCGTCCACTTCGTGTTTAAGCTGAAACTTAAACGTCAATTTCCGGGCAGCTTCCGCCGGTACAAATATCAACTCGCTGACATAGCGGCCCTCCACCGACTCCTCGCCAAAAGGTGGCATTTCCTGCCAGCCATCGACCGTACCGAGCCGACATTGAACGGAATTTCGACCCAAACCCTTTGCTTCAACGACAACGGAAATGGCGGCAAAATCCTGGATGGACAAGCCGGCCAAATCAATGGTTTGTTCCCAGGAACTGCTGCGAGAGGCAGGAATTTCCAGGGGAAAATCCATCGAAAGGTGTTGGGCATTGGCGCTAAAAACCGGCGTAGTGAACAAGATTAGCAGTGATAGAAAATGTTTCATGTTGTTAAATCGGTTGGGCGTCAAACATAGACGGTGATTTGTTTGATTTTTTTGATTGACAATGATTGGATTAATTGATACAATGATTGGATTAATTGATTTCGAATTGATTATAGTCAACGCAAAGATGTCTTGAATGTTGGAATGGTGCAGTCTTTTTGAAATCAGGCATTTGTTTTTACCCGCCGAAGCCCTTTTTCAGGGCGTAGGAGGTCACTCAAATCCTTCATAATCACTTTAATCACCGTATACAAACGTTGGCTTGAACAAAACCTGGCGGCTTGGGGAATACGTGCTTTTTGCCTGTGATGAATGTCACGCGCGTGCTTGGATTTAGGGGGGAACTTTGCAGCTGATTTTAGTGTAAAACATGAAAAAAACAGTTTTAATTGTTGCTGCCCTGCTTCAAGCGGCATTGCTGATGGCTCAGCAGGTGCAACAAGCCCCCTCCGGAGACCAAACCAGTTCCAATCAAGCCGTCAACCTGCTCGAAGCTTTCAAAAAAGGCAGGTTCGAAGGCAGTTTCCGCAGCTTTTTTATGGCCACCGACAATGAACGGCAGTTGAGCGATTACTACGCACTCGCTGCCGGCGGCAACCTGAGCTTTCGCAGCGCAGCCTTGCACGGTTTCAGCTTCGGGATGGGCGGCATGTTCAACTTCAACCTGGTATCCTCCGACATGAGCAGCCCAGACCC
>CAYVPM010000545.1:0-3701 GCA_964453475.1 uncultured Saprospiraceae bacterium
GACGGTGGACGGTAGACGGTGGACGGTAGACGGTGGACGGTGGACGGTTTGCACAGCATCTGTTTTGTACTTCAGATTAGGTTTTTCAGCACAAAAACTAAAAGTGAGGATCCAGGTTGAAACTTATGTTTTATTACCAATTCCATCACTTGAGTGCTGAAATTGAGTGATTAAAGAAAGTTTCAATGTTGTGCAAACCGTCCGCCGTCCACCGTCCACCGTCTACCGTTAAACTTTAGCTAACTCCCCTTTCAGGAAATCAATCACTTTGATTTCTGTGGGGTCAACATTACGGAGTTCGGCGAGGTAGAGCGATACCCAGTCGCCCAGGTGTACAAAAAAGAAAGCCTTTTCGATCAAGGATTTTCCTTTCGACCAGAGTTCGATGCTGGTATGCGTGTAATGCTCCACAATATCTTTGTTGATGTCGGTGCGGGTGGCGGTACGGCTGAAATCGTCGCGGTTTCGGAGCCAGACCACGGCGACATCGGGGCGTTGGTCGCGCCAACCCACGAGCTCGTTGTGGTTCATTTCGGGGATAACGTGGTGCCAGGCCAGCATCTTCGAATTCTCGTTTATTTGTTGCCGCCAGCGAACAGCCACGGCTTCCATGTGGTCGGCGACGTACATAACAGGGGTCTTGCCTTGCAGGAAACCAGCGATTTTGCGGGCATTTTTCTGGATGGCTGCCTGGTCGCGGACGAGGAGTTTTTGGGCGGCGGCCACGTTGTTGAAGAGCTTGCCGGGGATCAGTTTTGCCGCGCGCAGCACACCGAGTTGTGCCACGATGGAATAACCCATGCAGGCGCGCGGGCTGCTCCAGCCCCCAGGCACCTGCACGTAGTCGAGGCCGTGTTTTTTCGCCAGCTCGATGAGCTTCCCACCGGAAGCGATGCACACGATTTTGGCGCCCGTGCCAAGCAATTGATCAAAAGTATTGAGCGTTTCTTCGGTATTGCCACTGTAGGAGGAGCAGATAGCCAGGGTGTGCTTGTTAACCCAAGTCGGTGCGTGGTATCCTTTGCTGACAACGACGGGCAATTTGCAGGTACTGCGCACGAAATCCTGCACGAATCCGCCGCCGATGCCGCTGCCGCCGAGCCCGGAAATAAAAACAGCACGAAGCGGCGAAGTATGCTTTTTAAGGGTGATTTTTTGGGCAATTACGAGGGCTTCCTCCAGTTGGGCAGGGAAGCGGGCTATCATTTTATCCATGAAGAAGGTAGTTTGCTGTAAGCTGTTGGATATTTGCTGATGGCTCTTGGAAGCCGGAGCTGCAGCATGGTTGAGTTGAGGCACAAAAATACGATGGAATGCCTGTGGGCGGCGGCTTCCAGTAAAAAATTATCATTTTCGATATTTTTGACTGTTTTTTCGAACGAGAACACGCAGTTTTACGGGCATTCTAATATTTGATGTATGAAAATTTCAAAACGCCTCAACTGGTCTGCGTTCGGGGTACTGTTTGGCCTAACAACTTTTGCCCTCAATTTATTCGCCCATCAAAACCCTGCTTTTGTGGAGCACTGGTATAGCCGGGGCTTATTTCTGGTTCTGCGCAACTGTTTTGATTGGACGCTGGGGCGTTTGCCCTTCCCGGCTTTTTATTTGTTTTGGATAGCGGTGCTCTATTTGGCAGTATGGTTTTACCGAAACCGCCCAAAACAAGGCAGTATTTGGGCAAAGCTCCGCGTGGGACTGTTTCGGCTGCTTGGCTTTGGCGGGCTTCTATTTGGGTTGTTTTTCTGGCTTTGGGGCTTCAATTATGCCAGGGTTCCGGCTGAAAAGCAAATGGGCCTGGAAGTACAGGCGTTGGACTCCGCCTTGCTTTGGCGATCGCTGGAAAACGAAACCAAATGCCTTGACTCCCTGCGGAGCATACTGGCAGGTGCAGACACTGCAGCGCTTGCCGACCAGCATTTATGGCCCAAAAATGCTGAGGACACCGTTCGGGAAGCATTGAAAAAATGGCTTGTACAGGAAGGTTTCCCGGTTGCGGGCCGTGTTCGCGGGAGGCTTATCCACCCTGCTGGCACCATGTTCTATTTTGGTGCAGCCGGGATTTATTTGCCTTTTGTCGGCGAGGGGAATATTGAGGCCGGGTTGCACAATTTACGAAAGCTGCCGGCAATGGCACATGAAATGAGCCACGGTTATGGCTTTTGCGACGAAGGGGTGTGCAATTTTATGGCCTATGCGGCGCTTTGTGCGCATCCGAATACCTACATCGCCTATTGTGCCCGTCTCGACTATTGGAGCACCCTGGCAGGGGCATGCGGCGAAAACAATCCGGTGCTGATGGACAGCCTGTTTCAAAGCCATATCCCAGGGGGGATTGTGGCGGATGTGTTGTCGATTCGCCGGCAGCACACAAAATTTAAAGAACTGGCCCCGGCAATCCGCTATGGTGTGTACGACAATTACCTGAAGGCACAGGGTATATCGGCAGGCATGATGAGCTATGAGGAAGTGCTGCTGTTGGTGGCAGCCTGGCGGAAAAGACCGCAAAAATAAAACCGCCGCAATTGCTCTTTCAGCAATCACGGCGGTTCAATTTTAAGAGGTTTCCAGCGGATTCGAACCGCTGTAGCAGCTTTTGCAGAGCTGTGCCTAACCGCTCGGCCAGGAAACCATTTGTTCCGTTTTAAAACGGGCTGCAAAGTAAATGGTTTTTTCCCAAACCAACCAAGAATCAAGCCAACTTCATTATTATTTTTTCAAAAATAGGGTAAACGTGCTGCCTTGCATATATTTGGCCGTCCTTAGCCATTCACCATAGTTGTCATGTGGAGCGCTGACCCATCCTTTTGGGGGCAAATGCCAATCTACAGCGCTAAACACCTATTTTCACATCAATCAAATCTTGATCTTAACTTATGGGTAATGAATTACAAACGCTTGATTACGTAGTTTTTATAACCTACTTTTTCATCGTATCAGGCTACGGCTACTGGATTTACCAGCGCAAAAAGAACCCCAACGCCAGTGTAAACGATTTTTTCCTGGCTGAAGGCTCCCTAACCTGGTGGGCCATTGGCGCTTCCCTTATCGCCTCCAACATCAGTGCCGAACAGTTTGTGGGCATGTCGGGCTCCGGATTTGCGATGGGCCTGGCTATTGCTTCCTATGAATGGATGGCAGCGCTCACACTCATCGTCGTGGCCGTTTTCTTTATGCCGGGGTACATCAAAAACAGAATATTCACCATGCCGCAGTTCCTGGAGAAGCGGTACAGCCCTTTGGTCGCCACCATGATGGCCGTTTTCTGGCTGCTGGTGTATGTGTTTGTCAACCTGACTTCCATTTTGTACCTCGGCGCCATCGCGGTTTCCACGATTTCCGGCTTCGATTTCACGCTTTGCTCGATCTTTTTGGCGGCATTCGCCATCATCATCACTTTGGGTGGCATGAAAGTAATAGGATATACAGATGTGATACAGGTTGCCATCCTGGTGCTGGGCGGCTTGGCGACGGCTTACCTCGCACTCGACCTGGTGGCGCAACAAAGTGGCACATCGGGCGCTATGGCAGGCCTGAGCCTCCTGCGCGTGGAAGCGCCCTCCCATTTCCACATGATTTTTGACGAATCCAACAAGTATTACAAAGATTTACCCGGGTTAACGGTGCTTTTCGGCGCCATGTGGATCGCCAACCTCAACTACTGGGGCTGCAACCAGTACATCACCCAGCGCGCGCTCGGC
>CAYVPM010000546.1:0-3698 GCA_964453475.1 uncultured Saprospiraceae bacterium
CATCACGTTTATGTTTTGCGCTTTCGAAGGGCCGCCCAACATATTGCGTTTGTATGGTAAAGGCCGCACGGTGCTGCCTGGCGCTGAAGATTGGGCGGCGATGGCTGCCCATTTTGCCGACTACCCCAATACCCGCCAAATCATCGTTGCCGATATTGACCTGGTAGGCACATCCTGTGGATACGGAGTGCCCTTGTACGAATATCAGGGGGAGCGCCAGATCATGTTCGATTGGGCAACCAAAAAAGGAGAAGCGGGTATGAGCGCTTATATTCAGGAAAAAAACCTGGCAAGCCTGGACGGCTTGCCGACGGACTATGCCGTCAAAGATGGCGCATCATAACTTTGAGAAATGTCACAATGCCTGGCTAAAAAAAACGAAGTAATTTTATTTCGTTCGAGCACTTAGTGGCTGTCTCATAAGCCCCAGCGGGGCTTTACCTTTGTAGCAATGCCAAAGAAAATTGCGTCCGTTCCAGCGGAACGGTATCTTTAACGTAATTGTACCGTTCCGCTGGAACGGAAAACATATAATATATGCCGGGCCTACAAAGGTAAAGCCCCGCTGGGGCTTATGAGACAGCCACTTGGCCAAGAAAATCAAAATAAAGTTTGGCGACATTTTCAATTCTGACCCTTTTGGCACAACCCCATATTGACCAAGAAATGCAACAACGGTTCATCCAATGCCGCCGAGCAACTGCTGCTCCAGCGCCACTTTCACCATCACCGCGGTGTTTTTTACGCCGAATTTTGCCAGCAGGTTTTTCCGGTGGCTGTCGACAGTAAGTGGACTGACGAACAGTTGGGCCGCAATTTCGTGATTGGTCATGCCTTCCGCAATGAGTGCCAACACCTCTTTTTCCCGCGCTGTGAGCATGGGCGTGGGCGATTTAGCCGCGGTGGGGCTGGTCAACACTGCCGACACTTCTGCGCTCATAAACATCCTGCCGCGCCAGGCAGCGACGATGCCCTCTTCCAATTCTTCTTTGGAGGAGTTTTTCAACATGTATCCCGAAGCCCCGGCATCCAGCATCCGCGTGATGTAACTGCGCTCTTTGAAATTGCTTAACCCTAGGATTTTTAGCCCGGGTTTGGCTTTTTTCAACATGTTGCAGAGTTCGATGCCATTCAGGTCGCCGAGGTTGATGTCGGTGAGCGCAACTTCGGCATCGCCGTTTTTCAGCGCGTCGAGGGCCATGTAGCCATCCGTGGCGGCGCCGCAGATTTCAACAAATTTGGAATCGGCAAGCATGGTCTTGATACCTGCTACTACCATGGGGTGGTCGTCAATAATAAAGGTGCGAATCATTAGGATGGGTTTTTATTTTTATTTTGATGCTACAAAAGTCCGTAGCCCATTTGCCCATCCACAAGTCCAAAGCCTGTTCAATTACTGCTCATTTTTGTTCAAAAGCCAGATATCTTGTTTAATCGATTTGGTATATAGCCAACGCAGAGCGGTCGTGAATGCTGGAATGCTACATTCACTTTAAAATCAGGCTTTTGTTTCATTCAAATCATCTACAATCACTTTAATCATAGTATAAACCACAATTACAGCGTATTTTTACCAGCGAACCAACAACAGCAATATGGAGCTCAAACAATGTACCTTGTTGTTTTTCCTGCTTTTAACGAACAGTTCATTTGCGCAGGACAAAAAAGTGATCGACAGCCTATACCGCGCTTTCCATGCCGAAAAGGATGCGGAGAAAAAAATAGACCTGCTCTACGAACTTGGCAATGAAAATGGCCTGGCGGGCAAACCTGAGGACGATTTTCGCTTTGCCGACAGCGTAGAAATGCTTTCAAAGGCAGTCCGTTACCAAAAAGGCCTGGCAAGGGCTTACGACCTGCGGGGGTATGGCTACCGCCACAAAGGACAATACGGAGAGGCGTTGCCCTGGTTTAGGCAGCAATTGGAAATTTTCGAAAAAATCAAGGACCTCGAAGGCCAGGGCCGCGCACTTAACAATATCGGCGGCACCTGGCAAGACATGCAAGTACCCGATTCTGCCATTGTGTACCTGCTGCGCTCTGTAGATCTCAAGGAGAAACTGGGCAATATGGGCGATGTCGCTGCCGGGCTGTCCAACATCGCCAACAACTACAGCGACCTGAAGGCCTATGACAAAGCAATAGAATTACTGCAACGCGTCCTGAGCATCCGCAGAAAATTGGGCGAAGAAAAACGCAGCATGTTTGCCCTAAACAACCTCTCGGTAGCCTACGGCAGAAAAGGAGACCTGGAAAAAGCCATCGCCTACGCCGATACCGGCATTGTAATCGCCCTGAAGTACAACAACAAAATGGTGGCCGGGGTAATATGCGGGGGCATGGGCCACCTGCTCAACGACCAAAAGAAATATGAGGAAAGTATACAGTGGTGCGAGCGCTCCATGGCCTACCTCACTGAAGTAAAGCGGGAGGCTAACACAGTGTTCCCGCTCTGTAACATGGCGGCTGCCTACATTGGCCAGGGGCAATTTGCCAAAGGGCTGGAAATCAATAAACGAGGTTGGGAAATCATGCAAAGGCTGAACCTTCAGGAACCGATTGACCCATACCATGAAAATTTTGCCAATGCTTACGCTGGCCTGAAGGACTTCGAAAACGCCTATAAATGGCATAAAATCTATTTTGCGAGGATCGACACCATAACCAAAAACGATAATATCAGCAAAATAGCCACCATTGAGGCCAAGTACAACCTCGCCAACAAAGAAAAAGTAATCAGCGAACAACGCGCCGAAAACTTCCGCAAATCCGTGGCTTTATATGCCCTGCTTGCTGCTTTGTTGGCAGCAATAGTATTTGGCTATTTGTTCTACAACAGGTTCCGCCTGCGCAAAAAAGCAGAGCTCGATGCCGCCATCATCCGCGAGCAAAAACTCGGCTTGAACGCCGTAATCGAAGCCCAGGAAGCGGAGCGCAGGCGCATCGCCAAAGACCTGCACGACGGCATCGCCCAGGAACTGGTGGGCTTGAAGCTCGGGTTCGACGCGCTCGGCAGGCGGGTAGGGAAAATTGCACCTGGGGAAAAAGACAACCTCGCCGAACTCAACGCGCAACTCGATGCCTCCTGCAGCGAGGTGCGCAACATCGCACACGTAATGTCGCCTCCCGTGCTGGAGCAACACGGCCTGGCGCCCAGTTTGGAACTGCTCCTCCAGCACACCATGGCACATGCCGGGCTGCAAGCAAAGCTCAACGCCCACGACTTGCCACCACGGTTGGACCAAAAGGTAGAAGTCGGGCTTTACCGCATCACCCAGGAACTGCTCAACAACATCATCAAACACGCAAAAGCAGCCCAGGTAATAATCGAATTGTACACATCAGGTTCCGAAGTGATGCTCCGCGTGGAAGATGACGGGGTTGGCTATAATTTTGAAGAAGCGCGTGAAAAAGGCAGTATGGGAATATTGAATATCTTGAGCCGGGCAAGCGCATTAGGAGGCAACTTCGAAACAAAAAGCAAAGCGCCACATGGCACGATGGCGCTGGTTCGGGTGCCGATTTGATAAAACATGGAAAATAAAATAAAAATCCTGCTCGCCGACGACCACCAACTCGTCCGCAAAGGTTTCCGGGCCCTGCTCGAAGAACTGGATTTCGTGGAAATCGTCGGGGAGGCCGCCAATGGCAAGGAAGTCATCAGCCTGCTGCGCAACGGCGCCAAGCCCAATGTTGCC
>CAYVPM010000547.1:0-3674 GCA_964453475.1 uncultured Saprospiraceae bacterium
TCTGCGCGACTTCCAGCCGCATGTTTTCCTTTGTCGCTTTCTTGAATCCCGAAAGGGCGAACCCGCCATTTTCAAAATAATTAAAATGCACAACGCCACTTGAATCGCTCGGTTTCGTTGTTTTCAAAAAACCGCCTTCTAAGTGCACTTGAACTTCTCCCACGGCTTCGTCGCCGGTACCGGGTTGGCAGTCGCCGTCCGGATCCAGCATCACCCTGACTTTTACAGGAGTGCTCGAGCATTTTGCATTCACTTCGTTTACAGACGAGCAGCCCGTTTTGTTATCCTCTATGGTGACATTAGCGGGACTGGCATCGAGATATTGGCAAACAGAAGCAATCGAACATTCGCTCAAATTGTAATTCTCTTTGATATAGAGGGTGTCGTCTGTCGATAATTCGATGCCTTGCAAGGCAGAAATATCATTCAACGCATAGTTTTGGTACAACACCACGCCGGTGCCAATACTCTGCAAATTGTTGAAAGGGAAGAGGTTGTAAATCCCGGTTTTGTTCAAAATCAATTTACCACCAATGGACTCCATTGCTGTCAAATTACCAAGCGACTGAAACATGGGCAGGTGATTCATGTAGAAGGTGCCGCCCACCGTTTTCAGTTTATTCAAGCCGGTGATTTCTTTCAGAATCAGGTTGACTTCCATTTCAAAATCGCCGCCTACAGACTCCAAATGATTCAATCCCGCAATGTCTTCAAGGAAAAAATTGAGGTAAATCCTCAGGTTCTTGCCAATTGTTTTGAGGCTGTCCAATCCTTGCAGCTGTGTAAATCCGTTGTAGGGCCCTAACCAGGCAGTCCCCCCGACTTGCCGGAGATGGCTCAAACAGAGTGGGTCTGTCAATATGCCATTTGCAGCAAACGCCAAATCCCTGCCGATGTTCTGTAGTTTGGGGAATTCGGCAATCGAGTCTAACAAATCGTGGTCAAAGCAAGAGAAATCCCGGCCAATGCTTTCGAGGGCAGAAAAGCCTGCAATGCTTTTTAGTTGTGGGTTGCTCTGCCAAAACAAATCAAGCCCAATGGTTTTCAGATTTTGGAAACTTTCGATTTTAATCAGGTTTACGTTGGAATCAACCCTGATAGAACCGCCTGCTGAAATAAGGTTTTCAAAGCCTTCAATGGTTTGGAGCGCGTTGTTCTTTTTGATAAAAATGCCGTTATTTAGTTTTTTAAGCTGCGAAAAGCCGTTCATTGATGCTAGGGAATAATTGTTCAGCACGTTCAACTGGCCGAGCGAATCAAGCATGGGGAAGCCATCGAGGTTGTTCAGGAAAAGGTTGTCTTCAACATCCAATCTGCTTCCGATATGGCGCAGATTGTCAAAATGATCCAATTGAATTACCCGATTCCTCAAAAAATACGCGGAAATGCCGATACTTTTCAGGTTGTTCAAGCCTGCCAAATCCAACAGCATGGGGTTGTGCTGGGCAATCAAAATGTGCCGGATGCTGTCCAGTGCCGTAAAACCGTCAAGCTGCAACAATTCCGGGTTTTGAGTCAGTTCCAGACCGTCCATAGCTTGCAATTGGTTGAAGCCGGAAATGTTTTGAAGCGAATTACAATTTTCAATTTTCACGAAACTCACATCCTGTAAGTCCGCGAAACCCGCCAAATCGCCGCAAGCATGGTTTTGTAAAAACAAAAAATCGCCGCCGATAGAATCCAGGTTTTCAAATTGAGAAAAGGTGTAGATGCTGGGGTTTTGGTAAATCTCAAAGTTGCCGCCGACAGTTTTCAAATTTTCGAAATCAGCCATCGAGTTCAGGTAGGTATTGTTGAACAGGCGAAACGAGCCGCCCACTTTTTCGAGGCGGTCCAAGCGACGCAGGGTATCCAGCAGGTACAGGTCCGACAACTGAAAATTACCGCCTACATGACTCAGTCGTTCGAGATTTTCCAACGTTTTCACGCCAATTTCATTCAGCGTAAAACTGCCACCAACCCGCTCTAATTTTGAAAAACCTGAAAATGAAGCAATTGGTTGGCGGTTAATGAAAAAATCCGATTTGACTTCCTGAAGCTTATTGAACCCCGAAATTTCGTTCAGGCCGTTATTTTCCAGCACATAAAAAGTGCCCATACTATCCAACATTTCAAAGCCTTTGATAGCCCTGAGTCCTGGATTCAAGCTGATTTCAAAGGTCCCACCTATTTTTTTCAGCTTTTCAAAACCATCAATAGTGTCCAATTTTGGATGGAACGAGATGCCTAATTGGTGGTCAATGGTTTCAAGGCGGTCCAGCCCGCTCAGGCTTTTCAAATCCGGGTTCCCGGTAATCCACATACCACCTGTTGATTTCAAATTGGATAATCCCTCTAAGTTTTGCAAGGGCTGACAGTTGGATATGGTTACCCAGGCAGCGCTTTCCACCTCGCTCAATCCCTTTAGGCTTTCCAGATCAAAACCTTGGATTTGCAATTGACCTTCAATATGGATACAGCCATTGTAGTACCGGCTGAAAAAATCAGCATCCCATTGGCTTGAAATATTTACACCCTGTGGTGCGCATGAAAAAACGCGCTGCGGCGGGTCACCGATGATATGGTTGTACACCGACGCCACCGGAAAAGATTGATCATAGACGACGTTCAGCCTGTTTTCCAAACCTGTTGCAACGCCAGTCTTCAGCCGTATTTCATAGGTCATAAAAGCTTGCGCCTGCTGCGGATTGGTCGAAATAGGCGGCAAATCGGCATTCGGAAAGAGGATTTCCAGTTGATTGCCGTTTTTTATGGACCATTGAAATGGGTGCGACGCCGCTACCGGTTGAAAGCTGGCCAAATCCAGTTTGCTGTCAATGCTTGAATACAATGCCACCTGGTGGAGGGTGTCTGCGCTGTGGTTCTGCATGTGCAGGGTGTACCGGATCGCCTCTCCAGGCGCTATGTAGTTGTCAAATTCGCCGCCGCCGGGAGCAGCCGTGAGGAAAGGATAGTCGTTCAGTACCGGCGCGACAGTGATTTGCCGGCAACCAGCATCATGGTTCGCCCCCCGGTCTTCAAACCAGAAATCGGAGATTTGGCCTGGCCGAAGACCGCCGCAGGCTTCAATGGCTGTAGCAGTGCGGCTTCCGTCATCGCGGCGGGTGGCTTCCAGTCGCCATGTGGCGCCGTTAGCGGGCACTTTGACTTGCAGGGTTTCCTGCGGATTGAGGGTGAAAGGGTGAACGCTGTTGGTAAATTGGTTTTGGACAATGCGGTATTCGTGCGGGTTTTGGGTGGCAGCGTCGCCGATGTTTTTCAGCGTAAAAAGCACGGAATCGCCCGCACATTCAGCGCTGAGGCGGATTTCGGAGCCGGTTTGGGCCGCGACGGTACAGGTGTTTGAAGCATCGGCAAAGGCTTCCCAGCAAAAGCTGCGGTCGAGCGCCGTGTTTTTGGCCTGGATTTCCAACCGAAGGGTTCCCGTAGTGAAGGGGGCGATATCGCCCAAATCAAAAAACAAGGTGTCGCCAGATTGACTGACCGGTGGCGGTATGGAGGCTACGAAATCAAAACCCGAAAAAGGCAGCACGACGGCTGTTGTGACCGATGAAGCCGCCGGGAAACCGATATTTCGAACGGAAACAGAGACTTCATGTGATGCGGCAGAAACCGGGAAAGCATCGGGCAAGGCCAGGCGCATTTCCAGTTCTGCACAGTTGCGGATAGGGCGC
>CAYVPM010000548.1:0-569 GCA_964453475.1 uncultured Saprospiraceae bacterium
GGTTCTCCTGATGGGTCTGCATGTAGCGCTCGGTGTACACCGAATCGTACCATTTCCAGTTGGTCACGGGCGCCACGGCGATGGCAGCCTCGAACACATCGCCGCCTTTGAGGATGCAATTGCTGGTCATGTACCCGCCGTAGCTCCAGCCGAAAATGCCGATGCGCTTGGCATCTGCGAACGGCAGGGTGCCCAGGTACTTGGCCGCTTCTATCTGGTCGATCACTTCGTAATGACCGAGTTGCTTGTAAGTCATTTTTTTGAACTCCTCGCCCCGCGCACCCGTGCCGCGATTGTCGACGCAGGCGATCACATAGCCCTGTTGGGCCAACATTTGGAACCACCAGTAGTTGTTGCCTTTCCACGCATCGGTGACCTGCTGGCTACCAGGGCCGCCGTACACGAACATCAGCACAGGCAGCTTTTGGTTTTTGAATTGCGGTGCGTTCGGTTTTATCATCCAGCCGTTTAGTTGTACATCATCGGTCGTTTTAAAATCGAAAAATTCGACGGGAATGGCGCCGTATTCGCTTTGTTTTGCGCGTACGTTGGCGTTCTGTTACATGGGG
>CAYVPM010000548.1:579-3666 GCA_964453475.1 uncultured Saprospiraceae bacterium
GGCGCAGCAGCTTTCCTTTCCGGTTATTGACAGCATACTGTGGCGGTGTGTTGATGGTGGAAGCGGTATGAACGAAATAATCGAACGTGCTGCTGAACTGGGCGGAGTTGATGCCCTTGAACGTGCTGATCTTTTTCGGTTTTTTCCCCGTCAAGCTGCTTGAATACAGTTCCCGCTGCATGGGGTTTTGTGCGGCTGCCTGGAAATACAGGAGGCCGTTTGTTTCATCAACGCCGTAAAAATCCGTCACATCCCAATTGCCTTTGGTAAGCGCGGCCACTTCTTTGCCCGACATATCGTATTTGTACAAATGGTTGAATCCGCTTTTTTCGCTTTGTAAAATGAACCCATCGCCTTTGCGCAGGAAGGTGATGTCGTGCAAATCAAGGTAGTACTTGCTTTCCTCTTCCAGCAAGAGGCTGCATTTGCCCGTCGCGGGTTCGGCAATCCAAAAGCGTTGGGTGCTTTGGTGGCGGTTCATCCAGGTAAGGCAGAGCTTGCCTGCGGGCGTCCAGGCCAGGCGCGGGAGGTAATCGTCCAATCGGCCATCTACGGCAATGCGCTTCGGTATGTCGATCGCTATGGTTTTCTCGCTGCTTAGCTCGAAAACATGCGCCGTCACCGTGGCATTTTTCTCGCCCACCTTCGGATATTTGAACGTTACTTCTTCGGGGTATGGGGTGCCGCGGTACATTTCCATGGTCATTTCCGGCACCTCGCTTTCATCGAAGCGGAGATAGGCCAGATTTTTGCCATCGGGGCTCCATTCAAAGGCCCGCACCAATTCAAATTCCTCTTCGTACACCCAATCGGCTGCGCCGTTGATAATGGCGTTTTTTTTGCCGTCGCGGGTCACGCGGGTGATCTTTCCAGAGGCGAGGTCTTTGAAATACAGGTCATTTTCAACAGAAAAAGCCACTTTGGACGCGTCGGGCGAGAAATGGGCATCGCGTTGTTTGGGTCCCTCGAACAAACGCTGAACTTTTTTAGTCTTTTGGTCGTAGATAAAAAACACAGCCTCCGAGCTTCTGCGGAAAAGCGGGGTCAGCCCCGTAGCCAGGAGTATTTTGGACTCATCGGCGCTGAAGGAATAGGCATCAAATGCGCCGGCCCAGCCTGCGGCGTCGCTTGCCACGCTTGCCGCGTCGAATAGCACGCCCGATTGCGCGCCTGTGCGCAGATCGAACTGCAAAATAGCCGTCCCTTCAAGGCGGGTATAATGCACGCCGTCTTTTTGAAAATTAAATCCCGGCACGCCCCTGGTGCTAAATGTGCCGTTTTGCCAAATATCATCGAGCGTGATAGGCTTTTGTGCCAGCAGTGGGTGAAAAGCCGTCAGGGCGACCACAGAAAAGAGGGAGAGCAGTAAGCAGCGCATAAATCAGTGTATGTTTGAGTGCCAAATGGTGATTGATGGGTAAAATTAGGGCTTAGAAGCTGCTTGCGGTGGATAAAGGACAGTTTTTCGGCGAAAGGGCGAAATCTGCTGAAACTTTACAGATGAAATCCCGTTTTTGTGGGTAATTCAACTCAAGCTTATACATCTCCATACACAGCAAACTATTTTATGAGAAACATACTGCTCCTCCTCCCGCTTGCCTGGCTGCTCAGCTGCAAATCTACCCAGACTGCGGCAGTGTCCTACCCGCCCGAACAACTCCTGCCCACAGAAAAGTCCGTGGTCTGGAAAATAACGGGCAACGGCCTGAAAAACCCTTCCTACCTCTACGGCACCATCCACATGATCCCGAAGAACCAATTCGCAATGCCCGATGCCATACGCGAGGCACTCGACAACAGCAAGCGCGTCACCTTCGAGATCGATATGAAGGAAATGACCAACCTGCGCACCCAAATGAGCCTGATGACCAAAGCTTTTATGGCGGGCGGCAAAACCATAAAAGACCTGCTCTCTCCGGATGACTACAGCTTCGTCAAAGGCAAAATGGCTGAAAAAGGCCTGCCCGGCGGCATGATGGAGCGGATGAAGCCCTTGTTCCTCAGCACCCTTTTCTCCAGCGACGAAGACGGCGGCGGAATGGGCGAAGGCGTTATCACCTCCGTAGAAATGGAATTGTACAAGACCACGAAACGCCGCCGGCTCGAAACTGCCGGACTGGAAACCACCAGCTACCAAATGTCCTTATTCGACAGCATCCCCTACGAAGCGCAGGCGAAAATGCTCGTTGATGGGCTCCGGGCCACCGAAGTAGACAGTACGGGCGGCGAAAACCAGCTCGACCAATTGCTCAAACTCTACCACGCGCAGGACATCAACGCTATGCAATCCATGATCGCAGATGAAGGTGAAGGCATGGCGGCCTATGAGGAAATACTGCTCAAAAAGCGCAACCGAAACTGGATCGCGCCCATGAGCCGCATGATGCGCGAAAAGCCGACAATTTTTGCGGTCGGGGCAGGGCATCTTGGTGGCACGGGCGGCGTGGTGGCGCTATTGCGGAAAGAAGGATTTCGCGTGGAAGCAGTGCAGTGAGCGATGAGATATGAGAGATGAATGATGAGAGATGAATGATGAGAGGCGGAAGCCATCCGGATGCATAATTAAAACGGACCTCGGAGAGGTCCAACATTTGTAGCAATCCGGATGCATGATTAACCGGACCTCAGAGAGGTCAAACATTTGTAATAATCTTTGACAACGGCAGGTATATGTCTGGAAACCAAAACACATTTTAAATTTACAAATACAAAATTGAACTTTTAATTTGTAAAAACATGTTCGTTAATATCTACAAGGACACTCCCGAGCAAAAAATGCAAATTTTGGGTTTCGAACAGGTGCCGCATTAAATTCTGTCCTAAGCACGGCAATTGCCGCTTTGAGGCAAGTTTTTTGCGGGAACAAAGGTAATTTTGGCACCGGTTCCCGTACTAAACTCAGATGTCGATGAAAAAGCTGCTTGCCGTTTTATTCCTGTGCTCATTTTCCTTTCGACTTTTTGCGCAAACGGACACGGTTCCGCCCGTCCTTGAATGTAATCCTATCTATTTTTTCTCCCCAACCGACATTTGTGTTGGCTTTGTTGCCGTTGTAGACCTTATTGAAAGCGCAACCGACAATTCGCA
>CAYVPM010000549.1:0-3663 GCA_964453475.1 uncultured Saprospiraceae bacterium
GGGTGCGGAGCTTGTAGTCCGATATGCCGTCGACATCCGGGGAGAAGGTGTCGCCGCCGTACCCTATTCCGTTTACGGTGTATTCGTAGGCAAAAGTATTGGAGTAGGTGTCGGTGAGGCTGAGGGCAGTGGGTGTGTGAAAGGCCGCACCAAGGCGGAAAGCCTTGTTAATCTTGTAAATCAGGCCCAGTTTCAGGTTGACGCCAACGCCTTCGGTGCGCAGGTATTCGGTGTAAACCAGTTTGTCGAATACGTCCACGACACCGGCTTTGTCTTCTTCGATGTACTCGCCTTCAATGCGGTAGTTGACGAACGGGATGCCCAGGGTGGCGCCCACCATTAGTTTTTCATCGTAATTGCCGCCGAATGAAAGCACCATTTCGTTCATTTTCCCGTAAGTGTTTACTGCTTGGGAACGGCTGATGTTGGCGTTTTCATTTCCCGTAAAATCGTAGCGCAGTTCCCCGGTATTGGCATCCTGGTAAATGGCTTCTGCATCAAATGCAAGTTTGGTGTCGAAAGGATATAAGTCGTTCGCATTGCCGCCGTTGTTGAACGTCGCGACAGCATCCTGGAACAGGCCGTTCATAATGGTGCCATTCGCGTTCCCTTCGTAATAGATAGAGGAATTGAAGTTGTTCTGTCGGTTGAGTCCGATCGCAAAATTGACGGTTTTCCAATGTTTGCCCTTTGGGTTTGTATTGAATAGCAGCCCGAAATTGTCGAAAGCGAAGCTGCTTTTTTTATCGTTGATGGCGTCGTGTCCGGGCAGGGTGGCATCCACAGAGGAGAAGCGCAAAGAAGGCGTCACCACCAGTTCATTGCTGCGAAACAGGGCGATGCCCGCCGGGTTCTGGCTGAGCACGCCAAATTCTGCGCCCAGTGCGCCAAAAGCACCACCGGCGCCCAGAAAGCGGGCGGTGCCGCCTGGTTGCAAATAGGAATATCGGAGCACGTCGCCTGTAGTCTGCGCCGAAACGGTGGCCAGGAACAGGCTGAAAAACAAGGTATTGAGAAAGAAATTTTTCATGGTATGTATGTTTTTTATGGTAATTGGTGATCAGTGATTGGTGATTAGTTGATCGGTGATTGGTGCACGGCGATAGTTCATTGTCTTGGGTTTGGTTTTTCAGCACCCTTGTGATTGAATCAATCAAGCGCACAAAGGATTAGGAGGCAGCTACTGAAAATCGATGCCAACTTGAAAAACAAACGATGTGTACTAATCACCGATCAACTAATCACCGATCAACTAATCACTGATCAACTAATCACTGATCACTAACAACTCGGTTAAAAAAATGGGTGGAAAGGTGTTCCGCACCAGTTTCCACCCATTGATGATCAAGGGCTTTTATAAAAGCTGCGCGCGCGCAGGGCTGTACTGATTAGTTGCCGCGACCACCGCCGCCAGACCGGCCACCGCCGCTCCCGCCAGAGGAGCCGCGACTGCCGCCGGAGGAACTGCCGCTGCTGCCAGACCCGCTGCTGCTGCGTGATGAGCCAGAGTCATACGACCTTGGGCTGCTGCTTTCGCTGCGGCTGGGGCGGCTTTCACTGCTGCGGCTTTCGCTGCTGCGGCTGGGGCTGGCGCTGCGCTCTTCGGAGCTGCGGCTGGGCCGTGATTCTTGTTGTGGCGTTTCACTGCGGCGGGGTGTGTAGGCGCCTTCATTTCCTCCGCGACGGGTTGGTTGCGGCTCGGTGGTGCGCCTGGGCGCGGTACTTTCAGGGGTACGGCTCGGCGTGGAACCGCCGTCGTTGCCACGGGTGGCAGGGTCGCGGCGGGCAGGCGTTGCCTCCTGTGTGCGGCCGGCAGGTTCAGTGCTGCGGCGCGGGCTTGCTTCAGGTGTGCGGCCAGTTGGTTCGGTACCACGGGTCGCCGGCCTTTCCGGGTTTTCCACGCTGCGCGGGCTTTCTGCGCCACGGACGCTGCTGGGCTCGCCTTTGGTACGGCCGGCAGGGCTGTCGCCACGGGTGGATGGTTGGATCGTGGAAGGCGATTGATAATCGCCGGCAGTGCGGCTGATGCGGGTTGACTTTTCAACAACCGGTACATGCTGTTCTCCTGTTGCCAGGCGGCCATTGCCTTCAGGGAGGCGAGCATAGCCGGGGTTCACGTGGGAGCCATGGCGGCGCGGGCCTGTGTATGTTTGTTGCACATAGCCACCACCGTTGGAACCATTATTGTAGTAATAGTTGTTGTTTATCCAGTTGTTGCCGTAATAGTTGCCGTAGTATGGGTTGTAACCGTTGAAAGTCCAATACGGGTCGTAATAATAGTTGTTCATCACCCATGGATTGTTCCAGGCATTGTACCCGGCATAACAACTGTTCCAGCCCCAACTGTTCCAGCCCATGCCGTAACCGTAGTTGAAGTTGTTCCAGCGATTCCAGCGGTTCCAGCGCTGCCAACGGCGATACGACCAGTAGTCGTTGTAGCCGAAGGTGTAAATGGTCATGCCCGGAGAAAAGAAGGGGTCGTAGTAATACAAATCTACAAAAAACGGGTCGTAATAGTCGACCGTGCGGGCAGGGCGGTGAAAACGCCGAATGCGAGAAGAATACTCGTAGGCATAATCATCGTCCTCATCGTAATAGTCGTCGTCATTGTTGTAACGGCGCGTTACGTTGTTCTGTTCGGTGTAATCGTTTGTGTAAGTCGGAGCAGGAGCGTCCGTAGTAGGGTCGTAGTAAAGGTCGTCCTGAGCTTCAACCTTGGCGTTAAACGCGAAAGAGAGCAGTCCGACAAGAACCCAGAGCGAAGCAATATTTTTTACGTTCATGGTGTGTGGTTGTGAATTTGCGAGTGTTCCGGTGCGCAAGTTTCTAGGGTCAAAAATATTACCTTTGCGCACTTTTTTTGGTTAATGGGACATTAAATACTGAAAATGTGATGGTTAAACTTGGTTAAGTCGGGAGCTTTTAGGTTCATATTTGTTAAAATATTTATCTGAATCCGTAGTTTCCACGCTTTTTCCAAAAAACCTTTCATTTTTTCAGACAAATAAAACTTCCTAAAGTTACGCGTTTTTTGGGGGATTAACCCGGTTTTAACCAAATACGCAGGCTGAGGAAAATGGCAGGGCCAAAGAAAGGGTATTTATTGAACAACAACATACGACATTCAACATTCAACATTTCCAGTGACCTGCCTTCGACAAGGCTGCGGCGGGTAAACAATCCAGTTTTATGGCAAAAGAAATCACACCTCGATCAGAAGATTACTCACAGTGGTACCTCGATATTGTACAGAAGGCGCGCTTGGCCGACAACTCACCCGTGCGTGGCTGCATGGTCATCAAGCCGCATGGCTTCAGTATTTGGGAGCGTATGCGCGACGGCCTCGATGCCATGTTTAAAGAAACCGGGCACGTAAATGCATACTTCCCGCTCTTTATCCCAAAAAGTTTTTTGAGCAAAGAAGCCGCACACGTGGAAGGCTTCGCCAAAGAATGTGCCGTAGTAACGCACTACCGCCTGAAAAACGACCCCAATGGCGGCGGGGTCATCGTAGACCCGGATGCCAAACTGGAAGAGGAGCTCATCGTGCGCCCCACGTCCGAAACCATCATCTGGAATACCTACCGCGACTGGATACAAAGCTACCGCGACCTGCCCCTGCTCATCAACCAGTGGGCCAACGTCGTCCGCTGGGAGATGCGC
>CAYVPM010000550.1:0-3660 GCA_964453475.1 uncultured Saprospiraceae bacterium
CGGCTTTATTTTGGCGACAACAAAGTAGAAAGCATAAAATTCTACCAGGAACCCAGTGGGAAATTCGTACCCATGAAAACAGCAGGCAAAGAAACCAAAAAACTGGAAGGTTTTTTCTGGGAAAGAAAACGCAGACCCTTTTCTAATGATGAATTATGAATTGGAGAGATGAGAGATGAGAGATGAGTTTGCACAGCATTTGTGCGATGATTTTGAATTGGTTTTTCAGCACCAAAACGATTATAGGGTTTTAGTGCTGAAAATCAATGACTTGCCAAAGAACCAAAGTCGAGCAAACTCATCTCTCATCGTTCATATCTCATTACTCATTTCAATGCTGCTTTCCGGAGCCGCTGCAGGAATGGCGAGGCAAAGATAAACGACTGCAGATTCTCATTGTCGCTGCCCAGCACCTGGTCTTTGTTGCCGCTCCATTCGAGCCGGCCTTCGTGCAAGAAGCAAATGTTTTCGCCAATTTCCATCACGGAGTTCATGTCGTGAGTGTTGATGACGGTGGTGATGTTCTTTTCTTCGGTGATACTGCTGATGAGTTCGTCGATCAGGATGGCAGTCTTTGGGTCAAGGCCGGAGTTTGGTTCATCGCAAAAGAGGTATTTTGGATTCAAAACGATAGATCGGGCGATGCCAACCCTTTTTTGCATGCCACCGGACAGTTCTGAGGGATATTTATTGTTGGTGCCTGCCAGGTTAACCCGTTCGAGGCAGGAGTTTACTTGCTCCAGCTTTTCCTTGGCCGTCATATTGGTGAACATGTCTAGCGGGAAGCGGATGTTGGCTTCAACCGTAAGCGAATCAAACAACGCAGAGCCCTGGAACAACATCCCGATTTTCATCCGGATGGCGCGCATCCCGAGTTTGTCCAGTTGGGTAAAATTGATGTCATCGTACCAAATTGAACCACTGGTTGGAACCTGCAAGCCGACCAGCGATTTAAGCAATACTGTTTTGCCGGCGCCTGAACGGCCAATAATAAGGTTGGTTTTGCCGGCTTCAAAAAGGAAATCTATACCCTTGAGCACTTGCTGCTCTCCAAATGTTTTAACTACTTTTTCTGCTCGGATCATGTTGAAATGCCATTAGGGGCAGGGCAAATATACAATATGCTGGATGGCTTGCTTACCGGGCAGTTTGCAGGTTGACAGCGCTTACGGCCAGAAGACCTGCCGTTTCGGTGCGGAGCCGCGCGGTGCCAAGGCTGACTCCGCTAAAACCATTATCCAAAGCCGATTTGATTTCATCAGCGGAGAAATCGCCTTCAGGTCCGATGGCGATGACAATATCTTTGGTTCCGGTGATTTTACCCGACAAATGCGGCAGCGGCTCGTCGGCACACCAGGCGATAAGTTTGTCGGCTTCGTTTGCAGATTTTGCAAAATCCTGAAAACGGGTGAGGGCGTTCAGTTTGGGCAGCCCGGCGCGCAGCGACTGTTTCATGGCGGAAACCAGTATTTTCTCCAGCCGGTCGTGGCGTATGGTTTCCCGTTCGGAGCGTTTGCACAATAAGGGGGTGATTTCATCGATGCCTATCTCAGTGGCTTTTTCCAAAAACCACTCCAGGCGTTCCATATGTTTGGTTGGGGCAATCGCGATGTGCAGTTTGAAAGGGCGTTCGGCCGGGGCAGCCGTTTTTGAAATAATGCGGGCAACAGCATGGCGCTTGCCCGTTTCTGATATTTCGGTTTCGTAAAAAAAGCCCAGACCATCAGTAACCTGCAGCGGATCGCCCACTTTCCGCCGCAAGGCTGCCAGCAAATGACGGCTCTCTTCCTCGTCCAAATACACGAAGCCGTTTTCGATGCGCTGGGTATAAAAGAGCTGGTTCATCTTTTTTTTAATTCGATAATTAGCTAATTTGATAATTAATTAATGTGATAATTCGATAATGTGATAATTAGCTAATGGGCACATCATTTTTGCTTTTGCCTGGCTTTTGTGTTTCAGCGCCATGACCAAAATTTTGGGTTATGTGCTGGAACATCCATTCCAATTCTTGCACCAACGTTGTGCCCATTATCAAATTATCGAATTATCACATTAGCTAATTAATCCTCATTAGCTAATTAAACCTCAGGATTTTTTCCACTTGATACCGCAGCCGATCGCCTTGGTTTCTTTCACGGCAATGTCTTTGCCGGCACTCAGGGCATCGATGGCGTTCTCGAGGTATTTCTCCTTTACCATTGCCTCGTCTTCAGAATTGTCGTCGATGGCGCCGATGTACCGCACTACGCGCTGGTTGTCGAGCAAAAATACGTGTGGGGTACGGGTTGCGCCATACGTTTTGGCGATTTCCTGGGTAGAATCGTACAGGTATTCGAATGGGAATTTTTTTGCCTTGGCGCGCACCTGCATCTTTTCGTAGCTGTCGGCAGGCGCAACATTCGGGTCATTGGAATTGATGGCGACGACGGAATAGCCTTTGGGCGCGTACTTTTTGTGCAATTTAATGATGCGATCTTCGTAGGCTTTTGCGTAAGGGCAGTTGTTGCACGTGAATACAACGATGTAGCCTTTAGCATTTTTGATGCTCGACAGGGACTTCATCTTGCCTTTTACATTTTTAAGGCTGAAGTCCTTAGCGGTGTCGCCGACATGGTAGCCGCTGTGGCTGCCCGTGCTGAAAGACATGGCAACCAAGGCCAAAAAAAGGGTGAATACGGAGAGGTTCTTTTTCATGTTGCAGGAATTTTATGTTGAAAAAATTATAGGACAGACAAGACGAGTTTTTCCAATTCGTGGTACTCCAATGGTTTTTCGAAGAAAAGCACCTTGTTTTTTCTTTTGGAAACAATAAGTGTGGCAGGTATGGAGCCCGACCATTCAGTGCTTACCAGGTTGATCCAATTGTTGGGATTTGGCTCATCCATGAACACCACCCGGCTTTGCAGGTTTTTCTTTTTAACGAAAGGTACGACCTTGGAATTCACCTGTTTTTTAAAATCGTTGTTCACCAGCACAACCTGCACTTTGTCTTTTGCATATTCTTTGTTCAGCTTTTCAAATGCCGGCAGTTCCGCCACGCAGGGCGCGCACCAGGTGGCCCAGAAATTGATCACAAAAATTGTGTCGCTTTCGGTGTTTATCCAGCGGTTGATTTGGTCGCGCTGGATAAAGGGGATGTCCTGAGCCATCAGTTGTGCCGCCCAAAGGAGCAGTATTGTTGTGAAAAGTTGCTTGAACACTTTTTAAATGGGATAATGTGACATTGTGATAATTAGCTAATTTGATAATTAGCTAATTAACTCGGCATTTGGGCTGATCGAAGCACTTTGCAAACAACGGGCAAATCAATTGTATTGTTGGCACTGCTCGACAGTTTGGCTGCTTGGGCGGCTAATTAACCAGAAATCCTCTACAAAACGGAAAGCAGGGCAGTTTCCAATTCCGCGTACGTGAGCTGTTCTTCGAACACCAGCACCTTGTTTTTCTTTTTCGACACGATCATGGTAGAAGGTATGCCGCCCGACCAATCGGGGCTGACGAGGCCGATCCAGAGGTTGGCATCGGGCTCGTCCATGAACACTACCTGGCTTTTCAGTTTTTTCTTGCGCAAAAAGGGCTTGAGCTTGCTTTCGATGTGCATTTTGAAGTCGTTGCTCACCAAAATAACCTGAACTTTTTTTCCAGCGTAGTCGTGGG
>CAYVPM010000551.1:0-3654 GCA_964453475.1 uncultured Saprospiraceae bacterium
CGCGGCAACGTCTGGTTTTCTTATAAAGGCGGCCTGCTGCGTCTGGGCAATGAACCGGGGAAACCCCTGGCAATAACGGATTTTACCGGACTACTGAAAGATGTGCTGCAGTTCTCCAATATTTTTGATTTGTACGAAGACCACACCCACGTCCTTTGGATCGCAACGGACAACGGCCTGCTGCGGTTTCCTATTGGCAAACAATCGTTCCAAAACTGGCTCACAGTGCCCGGTTTACCCTGGGGGAATGCCATGCGGGGGATGTTTTCAGATAACCAGGGGTATGTTTATGCTTTTTGCGAGATCGGAAACACAGGGCTGCACCGGATAGAACCGGAATCGGGTAAAACGCGTATCGAGTTTCAAATTGATGATAAGGTGACGGATAGTCGAAAGCTGGAATCGGGTATCAACTCTTTTTTTTACAATAGCTCCGGCAACTTTGCCTGGTGCTTGTCTTCAAACCTGATTAAAATTGACCTCAACCAGAAAACCACCTCGGTAGCCCACCATTTTGAGAATATCTCGGCCAAGTTCGAATCAAATCCATTTCTGGTGCTGAAAGACCAATCGATCTTGCTGGGTAGCAAAATGGAAAACCTTACCGTTTACCATCCCCAAACGGATCATAACACCCGTTTTTTGGCTGAAGGTTTAAAGCTGCCAACATCTACCAATACCACCGTTTTAAAGGAAGATAAAAATGGCCATATCTGGGTGGGTACTGTAGGTGAAGGCCTGTTTTGTTTCAACCGCCAGGGGATGCAATTGGCCCATTTTTCCACCAAAACACAACCGGTACTCAGTAAAAACCATGTATTGTCACTACTTTTCGATAATGCGGGCAACCTGTGGGTGGGAACATTCGGGGGTGGGTTGAACCATTTGTCCGGTGATCTTGCTGGGTTTACCAATGTGTCGAATCAAATATTTACCCAAAACGAAGGACTTTGCGATAACAATGTAGTGAGTATTCTGGAAGACGACCAAGGCAACATTTGGGCTGCCACATACAATGGTTTGTCCAGCTACCAGGTACGGGAACATGCCTTCCGCAATTTTTTTGAAGAAGATGGCCTGTCCAATAATGAATTCAATTATACCGCCGCCTTGAAAGATGCCGAAGGCAGGCTCTGGTTCGGCGGAATGAACGGCATCAATACTTTTTCCCCCCAGGACATTTTACAGTCGGAAAAAAATCCGCCGCTCTGCCTCACCGGATTTAGCAGTTACAACCAGAAACTCGGTAAAGAAGAAACACAGATCATTGGCCGTCAATCGATTAATCGGTTTGTCATTAGCCCGGAAGTTGGCTGGTTTCAATTCAACTGGGCTTTGCCCAACTATTTCAAACCCGACAAAAACCACTATTACGTATGGCTCGAAGGACTGGAAGAAGGATGGTCGCACCTGGGCAGTACACCTTTTGTGCGCTACAATAAATTGCCCCCGGGCCATTATACGTTGCGCATAAAAGGTTCTGACAGCAAAGGAAACTGGAGCGCGCAGGAACTCGCCATTCCCATTACCGTTCTGCCGTTTTTTTATCAGACCTGGTGGTTTCTCCTGCTGATACTCGCGCTTGTAGCCGGCATCGTATTCGTCATCAGCCGCTACCGGATACAACAACTGCTCGAAATGGAACGTATGCGCACGCGAATCGCGAGCGACCTGCACGACGAAGTGGGCTCCATGCTTTCGGGCTTGGCGATGCAAACCGACCTGCTTGAGATGAACACCCCGGATAAAGACCGCTCCCGCATCGAACACATCGGCAACATCAGCCGCAGCGCCGTGTCCAAAATGCGCGACATGGTTTGGAGCATCGACAGCCGCCGCGACAAGCTGAAAAACCTGCTTGAACGCATGCAGGAACAAGCCGCTGAACTGCTGCAACCACGCGACATCAGTTGCCGCTTCGAACTGGGCGAATTACCCCTGGAGAAAAAACTGCCCGTCGATATCCGCCAGCATATTTTCCTCATCTTCAAGGAAGCCCTCAACAATGCAGCCCGACACGCCAATGCCACAGCGGTAGTCGTGCGTTTCGGCAACTTCGACGGCCAGTTCGTGCTCAGCATTCAGGACAATGGCCGCTCCACCCCCCAACAGCATAACCGGGTAATTACAGGCCTGGGGCTTTCCAACATGCAAATGCGGGCCAAAAAACTGGGTGCCCAA
This sequence comes from uncultured Saprospiraceae bacterium, assembly GCA_964453475.1. Taxonomy (GTDB): domain Bacteria; phylum Bacteroidota; class Bacteroidia; order Chitinophagales; family Saprospiraceae; genus M3007. The sequence goes on from CAYVPM010000551.1 coordinate 2,182, forward strand.
CTCGACATCGTACAAAACGATGGGTTTCTCGTACAACTGACAATGCGGGCGATTTGAATCCACCCCGGCATCACATCAAGATGTGATACCCCGGCATTAACAGCCACTATACCTTTGACCCAGGTAATCCACCCGCTCCCCGGTATACTGAGATTAAAGTGATTTGATTGATTTGATTGATGCAACAATTTGATTTTCAAATGATTGCACGACCAGGATTTTCACAACCACTTTGCGTTGACTATAACACCCTATAAACCACGGATAGCTTCGCTTTCAGGCGCCGCTTCCAGCCTCCCCATTGTTTGTATACCTCACGCCGCCAGGTTTTGTGCATTCCGATGTTTGTAATCAATTCAAAATCAGTTGAATCAATCAGGGCCAATCACAAAAATCAGGCGAATCATAGTATAATATTCAAGTCTGTTTCAAAACAACATTTGTCCGCTCATGGCAGTCGGGGCGGCAAAGGAGCAATTCTACCGGCTACATCACCATTAATTCGAAAAATATGAAAAACACCATGAACATTAACTGGAGCACTGCTTTCAGGCTGCTCGCCTTCCTTTTTTTGATAACCACCGCATTTCAGGCTTCCGCGCAGATAGTGATAGATGATTGTAATACCACGGCCTTCGATCTGTTCGGGAATGGTTCAATAAATGATATGGCCGCTTCAGGCGCAATTGGCGGGAAAAGAGACGTGCAAATTTCAAATGCCGGTAGCTCTGCCTATATTCGGCGGACCGCTACTTTTTTTACCGGCATCATTCAGGTAAGGCCTAATGGTTATTCATCAACAGGCAACTATGACATTGGGTGGGGTGACAACGACTTTTTGGGTGGAACGGAATTGAATCTCAATGCCGCCAACCACGACCGCGTCGTAGTGACATTCACCCAGACACCTTACCATTATGGGCAAATCAGCGTTCGGTTCAACAAACCTGGAGATCCGGATTATTGCAGTGTAAGCGTTCCATCCACCGGATCACTTAACTATACATTCCCCTTTTCGGATTTCGCAGGCCTGGATCCATCCGATATCGATGGCATTTCACTGGGTTTTGAAAATTGTATATCCGACACGGTTTTTTACATCGACCATATCCAGATCACCGGTACGGCAGATAATGATGGCGACGGCGTTTTGAATGGCGACGACAACTGCCCCGACACAGCCAACGCCGGTCAGGCAGATGCAGACGGTGACGGCATCGGCGATGTATGTGATGACTGCCCATATGCTGCTCCCAATATTGCCCACTTTGACGCCAGTACCTGTCATTGCGAGCTGGGATATTATGAAGTGACCACGCAGAACGGAGAACTGAATATTGTTACGGCTTGCCAGTTGTGCCCTCCGGGCAGGTATTGTCCTGATGGCATCAATGCATACCTGTGTGCAGCAGGCAGTTACGCCGGCAATTCCGGGCAGATATCGTGCGACCCTTGCGCGGCAGGCTATTTTAT
>CAYVPM010000552.1:0-3644 GCA_964453475.1 uncultured Saprospiraceae bacterium
GGATTGTTTCCCGGACAGGGATTAAAAACCGTTACCACACAGCGGAAAATGAGTTCACGAGCGACCTATGCGTGCGCGCGGTGGAGGATTTGGTCAAAAAATACCCAACAAGCCTGGATGACGTGGACATGATCCTTGTTTCTACCGTCACCCCCGACCAACCGATGCCCAGCATGGCATGCCGGGTGCAGTACAAACTGAACATGCCAAAGGCTGGCGCTTTGGATATCTATGCAGCGTGTGCAGGCTTTTCCTACGGCATAGTATTGGCAAAAGGGCTGATTGCCAGCGACATTCACAAAAAAATCCTGGTCATCGGCGGCGAAACGCTCTCAAAAGTGACCGATTTTACAGACAGAACATCTTGTGTACTGTTTGGCGACGGCGCGGGCGCGGTGCTTATCGAAGCAGCGGACAAAGGCAATATCGGCGCCTGCATCACCGGCGCCAGCGGCGAAGGGGGCATTGACCTGTACATCTCCGGTTTTGCTGATAACATAGACGGCCAGCCCTTGAAAATGAACGGCTGTATCGTTCAGAATGGCAAAAAAGTGTTCAAATGGGCGGTGACCACCGTAGCTGCCGAAATGAAAACGCTGCTGGACAAAAACGGGATGACCCTTGAAGAGATTAACTGGTTTGTTCCGCACAGCGCCAACCTGCGCATCATCGAGGCCATTTGCAATGAAACGGGCTTGCCCAACGAAAAGGTGCTGGAAAGCATCGTCGATTTTGGCAATACTTCTTCTGCCTCCATCCCGATTGCCCTGTACAACGGTATTCAATCGGGCAAGGTTAAGCGCGGCGACAAGATAATGCTGATGGGTTTTGGTGGCGGGCTGGCTTATGCAGGCACCATCATCACGTGGTAGCAGGTTTCTTTTTCTTAGGCTTTTTTTCAAATCCAAACAGGGAATAATCGTATTCAAGGTTCCCGGTCAGGTCTTTGTTTCCGTCACGCTTGCGCTCGCCATGGGGATAGTGTTCCTTTCGGTTCCAGCTTTGATATACCAGGCCCAGTTGGTCGTCATCTTTGTTGGCATATTGGCGCAGAATAAATTTCGTCAGGTACTTCCCGATTTCAGAGCCAATGGCCACTGCGGGGTTGACGGACCCGATCAAATTGCCTGCAGACTTGATCAGCGAAGTCAGTTCGGAGTCTTTTTCCAGGTCGAGCAGCATTTTGGCCGTCTCGCGTTGTTTGCTGCGGTTGCCGATAATGACCATTTGGAAGTGGAAGTCCTCTGGGATTTTTTCGTCTTCGTAAATAACAAAACCTGTATCGCCAAAGGTGAGCACATGTTCGTCTTTCACGTTTTCGACCGGGGTAAGCACCCGCGCTTCCAAAGCCTGTTGCACGGCTTTTTTTATCATGGAATCGCGCTTGCCTTCATCAATAGATGCAGTAAGACCTTTCAAGGCGGGCAATGGGTTATTGCCCGAAGTGACGAAGCAATAAATTTCCACATCGGCTTTGTCGCGTTTTTTCAACAGCGTGTGGCGAAAGTTCGAGTGGATGAGGATGCGGTTGAGGCGGAAATAGAACATGGAAGTTTTGTCGGTTTGGTTAGAAAGTTCAAAGGTATGGCCAAGCGTGGATTTTGAGCGGGGAATTTTTGACCTTTGCGCCCGCCATTAAAAAGGGCTTGTCACACAACTAAACCACATTTTTCTCATGGAGCATCCCGACCTGAACTATATTCTTACGCACCTCGGTGAAGAACGCGAAAACTACTACCAGGCGATTGCTCCGCCGGTGATCCAGAGCAGCAACTTTGCTTTTCCCGACCTGAAGGCATTTCGGGATGCTTTTTCCGATGAATTGACACACCATGTCTACTCGCGGGGCAACAACCCGACGGTAGAAATTTTGCGGAAAAAGCTTGCAGCATTGGAAAAAACCGAAGACGCCCTGGTTTTTTCCAGCGGCGCGGGCGCCATCGCGGCTGCCGTGATCGGCAATATCAAGGCTGGAGAGCATGTTGTCTGCCAAAAATCGCCTTACTCCTGGACGACCGCCCTGTTGCGCAAATTCCTCTCCAGGTTTGCCGTTGAGCACACTTTTGTTGATGGTACTGATATGGCCGCCATTGAAGCCGCCATCCGCCCCAATACCAAAGTACTGTTCCTGGAAAGCCCCAACACGATGACATTCGACATCCAGGATTTGTCGGCCTGCGCTGCCCTCGCTAAAAAACACGGCCTGGTGACCATCATCGACAACTCCTACGCTTCGCCGCTGTACCAAAATCCGGCAGATTTCGGTATCGACATCATGGTGCATTCCGGCACGAAGTACCTCAACGGCCATTCTGACGTGGTAGTAGGCGTGCTTTGTGCCAGCAGAGCGATGGTGAAAAAACTGTTCGACTCCGAACTGATGACCTTGGGCGGCATCCTTGGCCCACACGACGCCGCGATGGTGATCCGTGGCTTGCGCACCCTTCCCATGCGCTTGCAGCGCAGTGATGCAAGCGCCAAAGCCTTGATCGCCAAATTGGAGGCACACCCCAAAGTGGAGCGTATTTGGCACCCCTTCCACCACAGTTTTCCGCAGCGCGAACTGGCCATGAAGCAAATGCGGGGCTGCGGGGGCCTGTTTTCTGTACAATTCAAAACCGATTCCATGGAAAAAATGGAAGCGTTCGTACACAAGGTCGAACGCTTCCTAATGGCGGTCAGCTGGGGCGGCCACGAATCGTTGATGATCCCGACCATCGGTTTTTACAACATTCCCGACCGCAGCAACCCGCCGCTGCCCTACACTTTTGTGCGCTTTTACGTGGGCCTGGAGGATGCAGACTGGCTTTGGGAGGATTTGGAACAGGCAATGATGCTTTTGTAAGACTATTCCTGTCTGACCAACTTTAAGATAGCGCGATGGCTGCCAACCTGAGCAATAGCGATATATACCCCATTTTTCACAGCAGTCCCGTTGTCCAGTTTCCCGTCCCAGGAAAATACGGCTTTATTTCCGGAGAGTTTTTGCTCGAATTGCCGCAGCAATTTGCCATCAACTGCATATATTTCCAAAGTGGCCAGTTTAGCGCTGCTCCCAAAGTCGGTATTGGTCAGCTCGATGCGCACCAGATCCTTAAATGGATTAGGGTATGCTTTGATATCCAAAGCTGAGCTATCGGGATTGCCGGTGCTGACAAAATTGGTTTCATCAATGCAATCATCACAAATTTGGGAAGTATCCTCAAGGCACAGAAAAGCGGTGTATTTCGACAAAACCCGTTCCGCGATGCTGTTTGAAATGATCTGTAAAGCCACAAGGTTGTTGTTCGGTTCGCTTTCAAGCAGTTGGATGTATTTTCCAACCCACATCTCCCGCATGAGGGTATCTCCTTCAATTGCCGCCGATTCAGGGATTTGCAATGACTTTGAAAAAAAATGGCCGTTTATTTCACCCGACAATTCGATTTTGAAGGGCAAGTCGCCCGAGTACTTACCTACTTGAACAAGAGGCGTATTCAAATAGGCAACGGTTGGCTCTTGATCCACAAAAAATCGGCCGTAGCACAACCCATTGGCAACCGTGGTATGGAAGTCATAAGGTTGAATGGCGCCGATCAGGCCTTTTAACCCATTGGCACAAGCAAGTTCAAACGAGGTGCCGTTGCGCGCCTTTTGGTAAGAGC
>CAYVPM010000553.1:0-3632 GCA_964453475.1 uncultured Saprospiraceae bacterium
CTTACACCTTAACCGTGTCGAACCCTTCGAACGGCTGTACCTCTACTGACAACGTTTTGATCAATGTGAACACACAAGCGCCGACGGTAGTGGTGGCGCCTCCCGGCCTGCTCACTTGTGTTGTCCCGCAAATCACCCTCAACGGCAGCGGATCTCAGGGTGGCCCAAACATCAGCTACAGTTGGGCGACCGGCAACGGCACTATTGTCAGCGGTGGCAACACCCATTCAGCGACTGTGAACCAATCAGGGCAATACACCCTCACTTTGGTCAACAATACAAACGGCTGTTCGGCCGGCCAAACGGTCAACGTTATCGACAATATTGTTTTGCCTAATGCCGAAGCCGGGCCGCCATTCGAGCTTACATGCACGGTGGAACAGGTATTATTACAGGGCTCCGGTTCTACTGGATCCAATTTCACCTATGTATGGACAACCGCAGGCGGCAACATCGTTTCCGGCGCGAATGGCTTGCAACCAATGGTAAACAACAGCGGCACCTACACCCTGTTGGTCACCAATACTTTGACCGGCTGTACCCAGAGCGACAATGTGGTGGTAACAAAACTGACCAATGTTCCGACCGATTTGACTGTCGATTTGATAAATCCTTCTTGTAAGGACAACGATGGCGTTATCACATTTGAAACCGTGTCGGGCGGTGTTGGGCCATACCTTTATTCCATCAATGGCGGCGTCAATTACAGCGCAACCCTGGACTTTGCCCAGATCGCGCCAGGCACTTATGACCTTTGGATCAAGGACGTAAATGGCTGCAAGTACCGCGAAACTTTGCAGGTACCAAAAGCGCCCGACCCGCTCATCAGCATAGACCCAACGTTCAAAATCGAGCTGGGCGACTCCTTGCAACTGCACGCCGTGCTGCCCCAGGGCTATCCTTTGGCATTAGTCGACACGGTTATCTGGACGCCTGTTGATGGCCTTACTTTCCTGAGCAACAGCATCCCACACCTGCTTTCTCCATGGGCAAAACCGTTTAAATCAACGGAATACGTTGTGGAAATTGTCAGCAAAGACGGCTGCGAGGCGCAAGACAGGGTGTTGATACGGGTCGATGTCGAGCCGCATATCTACATTCCAAACGCCTTTTCGCCTTGGAAGGAAGACGGCGATAACGACGTGTTCCACATTTTTGCCGACAACAAGCAGATACTGCAGGTGGACAAGTTCCAGGTATTTGACAGATGGGGCGAAATGATATTCACAGACGGCGGGTTTATGCCCAACGACCCGGCACATGGCTGGACGGGGCGTTTCCGCGGCAAGATGATGGATCCGGCAGTGTTTGTGTACTACGCTGAAATCCGTTTGATCGACGGCCGTGTGCTTTTGTTCAAGGGGGATGTGACCTTGGTACAATAAGCCTGCTGGAGCGCTACGGATCGAACGTTCAAGTTAAAAGTTACTGCGGGTCGGCATCGAATTTCTTCGATGCCGGCCCGCAGTTTTTTTCGGAAAAGCGGCATGCTGAAATGATACCGAAGGATGGGAAATACGCAACCTAATCAACCATATTATTCTATTCCCGCTGTTGGGGGTTGCCGTTGCTGGCAGTTTTGGGGTTTATTTGTGTTTAGGACAAGGTAATTGCCGATTATTAGAAGCCGGCGTTTCCAGTCGGCAAGAAAATTATGATTGTTACCTATCCAATAAGATGTCTTTTTATGCAACAAAAAACGGCGCACAGTATTTACAGCCCATTTGCCGAAAAACACTGTGCGCCGTTCAAGCGCTCCAGAAAAAAGGGAACATTTACATCCCAAATATCTCTTTCAATTTCTCTCCGAGCTGTTCTCCCCGCAGGTTGCGCGCGATGATCTTGCCATCTCGATCCAGCAGCATGGTTTGCGGGATAGAGGTCACGGAATACAAAGCCGCGTGGCTACTCTGCCAGCCTTTCAAGTCGCTGATATGCCGCCAGGGCAGCCCGTCGGCTTCGATGGCTTTGCGCCAGGCGCCCATGTCGCGGTCGAGGCTTACACCAAGGATATCGAATCCTTTGTCTTTATACTTGTTGTAATTGGCCACCACATTAGGATTTTCACGGCGGCAGGGGCCACACCAGCTTGCCCAAAAATCGATCATTACGATTTTGCCCCGCATTTGTTTCAAGGAATAGGTACTGCTGTCGGGTGTCATGCCCTCCAGGTTGGGCGCTTCGTAGCCGGTGAGGTAGGTGCCGGCGCGGAGCACTTCCATTTGCAGTCCCTCGACCTCCCCATAACTGTTGCCTTTGAACTGGTTGATGTATTTGTTGGCAAGGACTGGGTACTGGGCGCTGCTACTGCTCTTGAGTGCAGAAATCACGCCTCCCATTGCCCTACGAAAGGTGCGGCTATCTGCGGGTATCTTTGCCAGTTGTGCTTCCGCATAGGCTACAATCTTTTCGTGCGGTATGGCCATGTTCAACAATTGGGCTGTGTACATTTCAAAAGCGCTGAACACAGCAGGCAAGTCTTCAAAAGCTTTGTCGCTGAGGTCGGCATAGCGGAAATATTCTTTGGCGTAAAATTCGCTTTCTACGCCCTGACCTAAATAATCGGGTGTGAGTTGGAGGCTGGCATAGCGCCACAAGAGCGGATTGGCCGTTTTCAAAGAATCGAGCAGCTTGGTTTTGGATTTTCCAAAATTTACCAGACGGGCCTCAGCCGCTGTACGCGCAGTCCCGTTTGAGATATTGAACTGACCGCGCAACTGAATATTCTCCTCTTTCATGGCATCTAATTGCGCCTGCAGCTTTTCCAGGGATTTGTTAGCCCCCGAATTCACCGTCCGAGCTTTTTGCATAAACTGGCTGTTGCCCCACAAAGTGACCATTTTTTCATCGCCAAGAATGACGCTGGCAGTAGAAACCGTACTCGATCCCACCTGGTAAAACTTTGGTGCAGATGCAGGAAGGGTAAACACATAGGCGCTGTCTGCGCCCTGGCGGGCAGAACGCGCTACCACGCGGTTTGCCAAGCCCAGGTTTTCATACAGATACATGCTGTCGAGGTTGGATGGCACGCCGTAAATGCGGCAAACCAAGGTGACCGTGCCGCCGGCAGGTTTGGCTGGTACGGCTGATTTGTTTTTTTGAAACGCCCACAAGGAAGCAGGTAACAAGAGGGCGAGGAGCAGAGTTTTTTTCATGTTTTGGAAAAAGTGCTTTAACGTTCTAAAATTCGGACGCAAAATTAGGGTCTTGCGCTTTTCGCGGGTGTTTCTGAAAAGTTAACAACAAGTGCCGCCAACTTTTAGTTGGCCAGTTCGATGCAAAATTTCAAGTACCGCCAACTTTTAGTTGGCCGGTTCGATGCAAAATTTCAAGTACTGCCAACTTTTAGTTGGCCGGCTCGATGCAAAATTTCAAGTACTGCCAACTTTTAGTTGGCTGGTTAGATGCAAAATTTTAAAAAACGGCTGCCTTGTTTCGACGAGCAGGTAGGTGATTTGTTTAAAAAACTCAAAAATACGCTGAGGTTGAAGGGCTTTTCGTGCTGTTCTTCGATAGGAGGATGTTTGGGAGATATTATTTAAATTTTCTGGCTTCGCCAACTGGAACGTTGGCTGTACATCCTCGCCAACTGAAAGTTGGCTGTACATCCTCGCCAACTGAAAGTTGGCTGT
>CAYVPM010000554.1:0-3629 GCA_964453475.1 uncultured Saprospiraceae bacterium
TTGAGTGACCTCCTATGCCCCGAAAAAGGGCTTCGGCGGGTAAAAAACAAATGCCTGATTTTATACTATGATTAAAGTGATTTTGGATGATTTGAGTGACCTCCTATGCCCCGAAAAAGGGCTTCGGCGGGTAAAAAACAAATGCCAGATTTTATACTATGATTAAAGTGATTTCGATGATTTGAGTGAAACAGGCCAGATTTTAAAATGATGGTAGCATTTCGTCATTTATAACCACGCTGCGGTGACTATAGTATCTTTCAAAGAGGATGCGGAACCGCTATTTGGCCGCGCCCAGTTTTTCCAGGATGCCCCACAAACTGCGCGCATCTGCAGCGATAAAATCAGCCCCGGCGTCCAGCAGCTTTTGTCCGTGCCCATCAAAAATATGCGCTGCACCAAGGAACCCTATGGCGGGCAAACCGGCACTTTTGGCAGCCGCAACACCGGTTGGGCTGTCTTCTACCACGACTGTTTCCTGTGGCTTTAGCCCAATCTTTTCCAAAGCAAATAAATAAATGTCGGGGTGCGGCTTTGGTTTGTCCACGTGTTCAGCGGAGATGATATGCCCGTTCACGGCAGAAAGCAGCCGGACTTTGCGCAGGCAGCGTTCCACATGCCTGACGCTACCGTTCGACACCATGCTTTTGGGCGTTTTCAATTGGCGGAACAAGGTTGTCATGCCCGGTATGGCCCGCAAAGTGCGGTTGAAACCATCGATATGCGCTTCGTGAAGCTGCTTCGTGAACCCATCGGGCGGGGCAAAACCGTGATCTCGCTGCAAAATGTGCAGGATGTCCCGGTCAAGCAGCCCTGGGAAACGGTGGCTGTAATCCTCCTCGCTGATCTGCAGGCCGTTTGCTGCCAGCATTTGGAGCATGACGCGCTGGGCAATTATTTCGGAATCGACAATCGTGCCATCGTTGTCGAACAAGATGTGCTTGAGAGGTTTTGGCATGGGTTCAAAACAAAAAAACCGCAACGCTACACTGCGGTTTTACAAAAATAATAAGCCTTGGTTGCGGTGCTTATTTAGGGAAATCAACCAGCGTGCTGCGGTTGAAAAGCATGATAATTATGGCTGTGAGAAAAAACAATGCCATGAAAATGTAGAGGATGCAGTACCCCTTGCCGCGCGAATTCTGAATGTTTTCCATTTTTATGCTGAAATGTGTAGTACTAATGTGGTGCAAAAGTAAAAAAGCACTGCTGACATTCCCCCAGAAAGGCAGTTTTTTTCCTTTTTTCAGAATAGATATAAACTTCTGTCGGAAAAAGAGCTTCCTTTTTCCAAAATACACAATTCTAAAAGGGCAAATGGGAGGATGCAGGAAAACAGAACCGTATCTTTGTCCGTAGCTAAGTAACAATGGGCAGCCCCGAAAAGGTGTGAAGCACCGAATATTTGTAGCGAATATGGCAGATGTCATCCAATTATTACCCGAAAATGTAGCCAATCAGATTGCCGCAGGAGAGGTCGTGCAGCGACCCGCTTCGGTCGTGAAAGAATTGCTCGAAAATGCGGTGGATGCAGGGGCTACTCAAATAAAGTTGATTGTGCGGGATGCGGGTAAAACCCTGATCCAGGTCATCGACAACGGCTGCGGCATGTCGGAAACCGACGCGCGCATGAGCTTTGAGCGCCACGCCACATCAAAAATCAGGGACGCGAAAGACTTGTTCGCCATCAAAACTATGGGCTTTCGGGGCGAGGCATTGGCCTCCATAGCTGCCGTGGCCCAGGTGGAAATGCGCACCCGGCGCAGCATCGACGAACTAGGTGTACGCCTCGTCGTAGAAGATTCCACCGTAAAAACACAGGAAGCTTGCCAGACACCACAAGGCACCAGCATTGCGGTTAAAAACCTGTTTTACAACGTACCGGCACGCCGAAATTTCCTGAAGGCCGATCCTGTTGAAATGCGGCACATCATTGATGAATTCCAACGGGTGGCCATGGCCAACTGCGATGTTTTTTTCAGCTTTCATCAAAATGAGACGGAAATTTTCCACCTGCCGGCGGGCAACCTGCGGCAGCGACTGGTAAAAATATTTGGCGAGGCCGCCAACAAAAAATTGGTGCCCGTCCAAGAGGAAACCGATGTGCTTAAAATCACCGGCTTCGTCGGGAAGCCTGATTATTTCAAAAAATCACGCGGCGAACAGCTGTTCTTCGTGAACAAGCGCTTCATAAAAAGCAATTACCTGCAACATGCTGTTGTAGCAGCCTATGAAGACATGCTTCCCGCCGACCACCACCCGCTGTACGTGCTCTTTATGGAAATCGACCCTTCCAACATCGATATCAACGTGCACCCCACCAAACAAGAGATCAAGTTCGACGATGAAAGATTGGTGTACAACTACCTGAAAGTCACGGTACGCCATGCTTTGGGCAGCCACAATATCACCCCAACCCTCGATTTTGAGCAGGAGCCTGCATTCCAGTCGGTGCCGACACAAACACCCTCTATCCGACCCGATAACGCTGAGCCCCGTGTTGGCGACAGTCGCCCGGCGCGCAGCCATGGTCAGGGTGATGACAAACGCCATTCTGATAACTTGCGGAACTGGCAGCGCTTGTACGAAGGTATGGGCCTGGCCGTGAGTATGATAGAGGGCCAAACAGACGAAGACGAAGCCACCGTTGCTACGCCGCTGCCTGAGGTCAGGGTGCAAGCACCGGTGGAGGTTTTGGAAATGGACGATGTGCATGAGCAGTTTACCAAGACTCAAAAAGAGCCCTATCAGATTCACGGGCAATACATTATCAGCCACATAAAATCCGGCTATTTCCTCATCGACCAGCAATCGGCCAGCGAGCGCGTTTTGTACGAGCGCTACCTTGAAGCATTGGGCAACCACCCAATTGCCACGCAAAAGGCATTGTTCCCCAAAACCGTTGAACTGGCGCCGGCGGATGCCGCTTTGTTGCGGGAAATATTGGATGAAGTCAATCTCCTGGGTTTTGAAATCGCCGAATTTGGCGGCAACACTTTTGTCGTGCATGGCACCCCTGCCGACCTTGGGGCAAATGTTCAGGAAGAAATATTGCTGGAAAAAGTGCTCGCACAATACAAAGGCAACCTCGAAATGGAACTCAGCACCCGCGATAACCTGGCCAGGTCTATGGCGCGCAATGCCTCGCTGCGGCGCGGCCAGATACTGACAGTCAAAGAAATGTCGGAACTGATAGACCAGCTTTTCGCTTGCTCGGTACCTTTCAACAGCCCATCTGGAAGGAAATGTTTCATCCAGTATGATTTGGAAGCAGTGCGGAAGTTGTTTGAGTGACGGTTGACGGTGGACGGTAGACGGTTGACGGTGGACGGTGGACGGGGCACAGCTTTAGGGATAACTTTTGGAATGGTGTTTCAGCAGCCTGGTTCGTTCTACTGTTTAGTAAGCAGGCCCTGACTTTTGGAATGGTGTTTCAGCACTTTATAAAATCATCAAGATATATAGCCATGAAAATCAATATATTGCACTTTTTGAACGATCACCCTCATGAACGCCCCTATCATGGATTAAAGTGCTGAAACACTCAATCCCCTAAAAAAAACGGATGTGGTGCAAACCGTCCACCCTCCTTCGCTAAAGCTACGGCGGGTAAACCGTCCACCGTCCAC
>CAYVPM010000555.1:0-3609 GCA_964453475.1 uncultured Saprospiraceae bacterium
GGGGGCGGGCAACCTGAAATGGCAGGAGGCGGGGGTAGAATTAACTCGGAGGGGGGAGGCGGCAGTGTTCTGAGTACATGCCTAAGCGTGTTCATATCTCGCGAACCATTTTTTCTGCCATGGGCCGTTCGCAAATTTCAAATTTGCGTCAATTACAAATCCTCGAAGGGTCCTGTCAACCGGGTTTGAGGAATGAAATACTATACAACTGCGCAAAAAGAGCCTTCAATTAAATGAGGTTCTGGTTAGCTGCTTCAATCACCTCATTTTCAAAACTTTTCAAGTAGGTCTGAGTGATTGATTCCGATTCATGCCCCAAAGCTTCGCTGATGATCGCGACCGGAACGCCACTGTTTTTCAAAACAGTAGCATAGGTGTGACGGGCTACATAGGTGGTCAAAGGAATGTCCAGACCAGAGAGTGTTGCGATCTGTTTCAGGCTTTTGTTGATGCAGCCCGTCATTTTGTGAATCCGATTATCTATCTGTACCGGTGTGAGGTGTTTGGTTCGGTCCAGGATTGGGAAAATGAAGTTCTCCAGGTTTCCGCCGGTCTGGGTACGGTATCGCTCGATGATTTTCACCGCAGGCTCCATCAGTTTAATATTGAACCCTTTCCCAGTTTTGGCCCGGATGTAGAAAAGTCGGTCTTGTTTAATATTGACCCATCGAAGCAGGGCAATATCGGTCAGGTTGATACCTTGCACGAAATAGCTGAACATGAAAACATCCTGAGCCAATTGTGCCTTTGAGTCAGCTGATAAATCCAGGGCGGCAATCTTCTGAATTTCTGTCTTGCTGATGGCTCTTTTTCGGGTATCGGTGTCAAACTTTGAAATCTTGAAGTCCCGGAAGGGGTAATGGTTCAGCGATACCAGTTTTTCCTGAACGGCTTTGTTGTACAAGGATCGAAGTGTTCGGAAGTACACAGAAATGGAGGTTTCCAAGAGGCCCTGGCCGCGTAAATGTGTCTCAAACCGGTTCAGGAAGTTGAGGTCAATATCTGAGAACAAAAGAGTTTTGACTTTGGGTTGGAAGTTTTTTAATGCCCGAAGCGTATCCCGGTAAACATTGGCGTTTCCTACTTTTTTCTGAAGCACCAAGCGATGAATATATTCGGTAAAAAACGCGAAAACATCCGTCTTCCCTTTGGGCTTATGAACAGCAGTCAAGAGGCTTTCTGGTGAGAACTCCTTCTCGTTCATTTTCAGGTCCAACACTTGCGCCTGCAATTCACTCACCCGCTTTTGAACAATCGCTTCGATTTTCAATTTTTCGGGGTGGTTGCGCTTTGGGGTACATTTTTTGAAATCCCATTGATCCGGGTGACAACTCAACCCGAGCGCTTCATATTTACGTTTGCTATCTTTGGTGACAACCAACATCAAAGGGTGTTCTCCATTGGCAAGGGTTTTGGATTTGTAAAGTGTGACCCGAATTGTTGCGCCTTGTATCATGCTTTGTTTCTTTTACATTTTCCATCCGGTTTACATGATGGTTTACACAAAGATACGAAGAAAGCATGAATATATACAAACAACGATGAAGTATTTATTTACATTTGCTTGAATTACAACGATTTAAAAAGTATCAACAAGCATTAAAATGATATGACACACTGCTTTGGGAGCAGGGGGTCCCAGGTTCGAATCCTGGTATCCCGACAACAAAACAACGCAATTGTCTGGTAATCAGGCAGTTGCGTTTGTTGTTTTGGGTGGTTACGTGGCTTGAAAAAATTATAACGGCCAATTATTGAGCATTCAACCTATTTGGGGAGATAATAATTTTCACCTCGCACGAGTTCCAATCCCAGCCCAAATCCATTCCCCCCGCCGTTGTTGAGTACACCAAATTAATGCTGGAAAAATTCGACCCTTAAGGAATATATCCACTGCGCCTGCAAATTTGACTATATCAAACATTCCGTTATATTTGCAAGCGAATTGCCTTGATTTTTTTCAGTAAGTTCAATTTTACCATCGCATCCTGGATTCATGAATGAGCGTTCAGCTTTGCATGAAAAGTTTTTATATTTTTTCCAGGTGTTGGAAGAACAGGCGGAGCTATCAAGAAAACCCAACTCAAAGCAATTTAAAGAGTTGGCAGAAAGCTTGGAGATAAGCCCAAAAACCTTGATTGCCTATTTAAGATCGGAACACTATATCACATTTTTAGAGGCCTTTAAATTCTGTAAGAAATATGGCCTAAACACAGAAGAGCTGTTTTCGCATGTTCCGAATTACATTCAAAGGATCTCTGAGGAAAACAAACTTTCAATTTTACCGGGATTTAGTGCCATTGCTGGTACCACTGCTCCTGCTTCTTTAAGCCAAACTGTTAGTTTTTCAAAAGTAAAAGGCACTAGTGGTCCTACAATGAGAATTTCAGTTAGCGGCGATTCCATGACACCAGATTATAACGAAGGCGAACAAGTTTTACTGAAAAAGTTATCAAGCTACGCTGACATAAAAAACAATTCAACTTATGTATTTGCACTTGAGGACAATTCCTACAAAATCAAGAAAGTTGAAAAAATTCACAATGAAAAGGGGCGCCTTACTGGGTTCATCCTAATTTCAAACAACAAAAAGTATAAAAAGGAACCTTATACATTGGACGACATCCTGGCTGTATATTCAATCATAAAAAAATACCCAGCCACCGAAAATACAGTTTTAAACAAAAGCGAAAAAAACAGGGAAAAACTAAAAAACCTGATCGCCCAGAGATCTGATGTCAAGAAGGTTCTTGAGCTATTGCGTAAACTTTACCCTAAAAACAATGATATTATCGTATTTCAATCCCAATTCAATCAAAATTTGAGAGATTATAGAAAAGGTGAAATTGAAATATCATCAAGAGACCGTTCAAATGCAAGGATTATTACGGGTATCCTGGAAATAATTGATGAAATGGAAAACAAAGTGCTTGAGAAAATTGAGGAAACTTTTTTTGAATAGCAAGCTTGCCCTCCTGCAAAGACACATTCCAAAAAACAAACAAACTCCCACCCCACATTCACTGCATCAACACCTTATCTATCCTGGCAATCAAACGCTTTGTATTATTTTTTACCATTTCTATCGTCTTAATGGCCTCCTTCTTGTAGGCCAAATTGGTAATGAGCAGGTGTTTTAATTTTGGCGTTTGCAGGTATTTAAGTTTCTGAGACGCCGGCACCATATTGAGGGTATCAACAATAACCGGGAAATAATTGCTCATTTCAGGGATTAGCTGGGTCATGGTATGCGTTTTATCCACGTCGCACCATTCTTTTACATACGGAATCAATGTGGTGTAGTGTCCCAAAATAAAGCGCTTTAGGGTATCGTCCCGGAGTAAACTCGTATTCCCCGTTTGTTTCATTTCTTCATAGGCAGTTTGGTTCGGTAGAATGCCCGTATAACTTGCGGCCATATCAATATAGTAGCTCAAACTGTCGATTATGTCGGCGCCGGGCTTGGGTATCAACAGTTTTTCGGCGCCCTGAACCATAAGCTTGGTTCCTTTAGCCGTTAATCCAAGTGTCATACTGTCCTGCACAAGGTTCTCCTTCAGGTTGAGCAGAATTTTGCGCTCCATTTCCAGGTCTTTGCGATTATCCCGC
>CAYVPM010000556.1:0-3606 GCA_964453475.1 uncultured Saprospiraceae bacterium
TGCGTAGAATCATCGAACTGAAGCGGCACTACCGTATGGACGTTTTCAAAGACCAAATAGGCCTGCGTGTTTAGCCCGGTAAAGCCCGGCTGCAGGTTGCAGCAAAAGGGCGACACATCAGCGTGGGTCAAGGTGCGCGCACAATGAATCCATCCAAGTTTAGACACCACCAGTTCATACCCTTTTACCGTACCCGAAATACCGGTCGCTAGCCAATCTGCTTTGAATACTTCCTGGCCCGTGTTTACCCAGCCCAAAAATCCGTCAGCATTGCTTTCAGCAGCGAAAACAAACATATTGTCCATGGCAATTGGCGCTGGAAATTGAATTTTCAGGGTACGTCCTTGCAAGAGTTTCAACTCCGTATTACCGCAAAATACTTTTACAGAAACCATGCCGCCGCTTTCCAGCAGCTGATTGTCGATGGTTGTTGTTGGCAGTGCGCGGGCCAGCATATCGCCCCTGCTAGTGGCAATGGTAATTTCAACTTTCAGATCGGGGCAAGTACTGCAGGCAAAAGGGGTAGGGTTGTTGAGTGTGGAAAATAGTTGGTCAACATCCGTGAGGGATATGCGCATCCCGTTGGGTGTCTCCAACATCTTGTCTTGATTCAGGCCGTTGAAGTTGAAGGTGATGGTGCTTGTTGGGTCAGGTACTTGTTTGAAAAATGTAGCCAGCTCCTGTTTCGAAACGGGGTAAGGGCGTATTTCCACCACATCTTTACGGCAGTTCCAGCCCAGAAGCACACAGGCCCAGAACAGCGTGAAAGTGGTGATATGTTTCATCGATAATTTTAACATAGTTCAGTGTTTTTCAGGAACTTAAGGTCAAAGAATCAGGGTGTTGGTTAAAAGATGCTGCAAAGAGAATTTTCGCTGCTTTCTTTAATTTAAAATCTTCGACACGCCTAAGCGCAAGCCTCCAAGACCATAGCGTTGTTCTACCGGGTGGTTGTTACGGGTAACGGGCCGCAATATTTTTTTGTAGTACGGTTCCACAAAAACCCTCAGGCGGGGTGTCAGGTGGTAGAACCACTGGATGCTCGCCGCAGCGCTCAAGCCGGTGCGGGGCCTGAACACATCAAGCGTCCCGTCTTTTGGGGTAAACCAAGCTGGCTCACCTGTATTTGGCGCAATGATGGCGCCCCGTTTCCAAAACAGCATGTTGAAAGAAACGCCTGCATTGATGTTGAAGCCTGAACGGCCTTTGCGCAATTCGATGCCTGCGGCGAAAGGAATATCCAACATGCCATAGCGGTTATAGGTCTTCTGATACCTTTCGCCGTAATCAACGCCTACGGTGTCGATGGTGGTTACGCCATTTTGGGTCGTAATCTGAACATGGTATCGCACATAATCGGGGTCGATGAATTCGAACACCTCCGTCATCTGTTCATACTGAATGCCTGTGCGCAGCAGGAAATTGCCTTTCAGCATAAGCGTAGCACGCGCCCCTGCATTGAATGCCAGGTCGCGGGTTTCGGTACTGAGGCGCTTGTTCAGATAGGGCTTGTCGTCGGGCCTGGCGGTCATTTCGCGCTGTGCCAGGGATGGGCCTACATGCGCATCGATGATCCAGGCGCTAGGCTGCTTGCTGAAGTCATAACAATTTTTGACCGCTTTTTTGGCTTTGCTTTTGCTTTCCACGGGTTTCAGCACTTCTGGCCATGTTTGCCGCAAGGTGTTGTTTGACAAAGCGCCTGTCTTGAAATGCAGTATTGACAACCTTTCGGATTGTTGCAGCCTGGAAAAAGAGTACGCTGCCAAGGGTTTGGCTTCTTCAAAAACAGTTTTTTGGGGTTTGGCCTCCAGGGTCGCGGGTGTAGGCTCTTTCGGTGCCAGGGGGATGGGGGGTGAAAGGTGGCCAGAGCGGGCGGGGGCTGATGTTTTGAAAGTTTTGAAAACAGTTGTAATGGAAGGAGACCGGGGCTGTTGTTTTAGGTTTTTATCTGCCTTGATATTTGTTTCAGTTTCGCTGTTTGTAGGCGCCAACTTGTTTTCAATGTTTGAACCCGGGTCTGAAGCCTGGTTTTGCACAATGGTGTTTGTTGCTTCAAAACCTTTTGCGTTTTGCGGTAGCTTAATTCCATTGGCGAGCCATAGCCCCAAGATTCCGGCCCCGGTTATTCCAGTAAAAAACAGCCAAAAGAAAAGCCTTCTCCTGTTGCGTTTTCGGAGTTCCTGCGCTACATTTTCCCAAACGAAAGCGGGTGGTTGCGGGGCGGCATTGTGAAGCCGTTCGCGGAGCAGGTCGTCAATATTTTTAGGTATGCGTTCCATTTTTTTAAAAATTGGATTCTTGGGGTGGGGGTGTTCGTTTGCGTTGCGCTTGGAAATGGCAGCGCAGGCTTCAGGTGGTCCTTGGGCGGCCATTTAGGGCGTTGTAAAATATTTCCGGGTTCGTGGTGGGCGGTAATAAGCATGTTTATTCATTTTTCTGCCCCAACCATCGTTACCCTGTTTATCAATTCAATTTGCTCACACAGCCAACGCCGTGCTTTGGTCAGTTGCGACCTCGAGGTGCTTTCCTGAATGCCCAGCATATCTGCCGCCTCTGCGTGCGAAAACCCTTCAATGGCCACCAGATTGAAAACTGCCCGGTATCCATCGGGCAATTCGCGTATCACGGAAAGCAACTCGGCTTCTGACAGCGCTGAAATGGCATCTGGGTCGACGGGCGATTCCGGCAGCCGCTCATAGCCAAAAGATTCCTGGTCGAACCGCTGTTTCTGGTATGCCCGCAAAGCTGTATTTACCATGATCCGCCGAATCCAGCCTTCAAAAGAACCCTGATGCCCAAACTGCCCCAACTTCGTATACACCTTCACAAACCCTTCCTGCAGGATGTCGGCAGCGTCCGAAGTGTTCCGCGCATAGCGCAGGCATACCCCGTACATCTTGCCGGCAAATTGCTCGTACAAGGCGCGTTGGCACTGCACATTGCCGCGCAGACATCCTCGGATAAGTTCTTGTTCGTTCAAGGAATCGATTAATATATGGGACAAAAAGGCGGTTTCTCGACATTTACTTCCCCGAAGGTACGCGCTTTTGAAGATGCGGGCAAATGTTAAAATGCTGCTTTGTCGGGAAAAGAAAAATTTTTCATTGCCAAAATTAACAATGGTTTTCCTCGAGCAGGACTGACCCGTTATGCCCCATTATCCAATTAGCTAATTTGATAATTAGCTAATTGGATAATTAACCCTTATAAAACAGCCATTTCCACAACTCCTTCAACGTCACCTTTTTACCATACAGCAAAATTCCCACCCTGTAAATGCGCCCGGCCAGCCATACAAATAGCACAGCCGTGGCAATCACCAGGGCAAGCGATAACGCTACCTGCCACCAGGGCGGGTTGAATGCCCTCCGGAAAGGCATCGCAATGGGTGAGAACAATGGGAAAATAGAGGCGAATACCATCAGTCCGCTGTCGGGGTTACGCCAACCGGCCATAGAGACGATGTAGAAGGCCAAAATCAGTGGGATAGTGGCTGGCAAGGTCAGGGATTGGCCTTCGCCCATATCGTCGCCCATAGCGGAGCCCACAGCTGCGAACATAGAGGAGTAAATGAAGTAGCCGCCGAGAAAAAATACAACAAAAGCG
>CAYVPM010000557.1:0-3584 GCA_964453475.1 uncultured Saprospiraceae bacterium
GGTGTATCATATCGGTTTCAAATTGCACGACCGGCTTATGGGCTGGCTGTGGGCATTGGGCTGGCTTGGCAGTGTGCTGCCGCATTTATACTTCAAGAGCGGCATTATCGATCCCTGGTTCAATTTTTTCACCTTCCTGGGGTTGTATTGTTTTATCGAGTTTCGGTGGCGTTTTTTCACCCACCATGCAAGCATGTCTTTCTGGCTGAAGTACCGGCACCTGATACTTGGAGGCAGTATTTTGGGGCTTGCGATATTGACAAAAGGTCCAACGGCATACCTCATTGTGGCACTGGTCATTTGCCTCTATTGGGCAAAATACCGGTTTAAAGGAAGAGGTTTTTTCAAGCATTTCAGCTTCTTCTCCGTCCATGCGCTGCTGGCTGCCCTGATCTGGTTTGGTGTTGAAATCGCCATGAACGGCACCTGGTTTACGCAGGAATTTTTGTCCTACCAAGTCAGGCTTTTCAGTACGCCCGACAGTGGTCACGGCGGGTTCATAGGCTATCATTTTGTTGTGTTGTTGATCGGCTGTTTCCCTATTTCGGTGTTTGCCCTGGCCAACCTTTGGGGCGACCGTCAATGCGAGAAGGAGGTGATGGAAAGCGACACACTTTCCGCCTGCAAACAATGTGATTTCGGCACCTGGATGCAGCTGCTTTTCTGGGTGGTTCTCCTTTTGTTTACGTTGGTGCGCACTAAAATTCTGCATTATTCCTCCCTAGCATATTTCCCGCTCACGTATTTAGGTGCGGTCACGATATGGCGTGCCATTCGCTGGGGCGCATTTCCCCGCGTCGTTGGCTATGTTTTACCGGCAATAGGGTTGATATTGGGATCTGCCGTGGCTGTTTTACCCTGGTTGGGTCAAAATTTGGACATCATAAAACCATTGTTTCAAAAGGATGCATTTGCCATGGCAAACCTGGAGGCAAATGTTGAATGGCATTTGTGGGAAGGCATCCCTGGCCTGATCCTGGTGGCTGCCAGTGTGGCAGGGGCTTATTTTTGGTTTAAAAAACAAGGTTGGATGTCTGCCCAAATCACTTTGGCCGGGGGCGCAGTATTTACCGCCCTTACCCTGGTTACCATCGTGCCCAATATCGAAGCTTACAGCCAGCGCGCCGCTATTCAATTTTATAAAAGCAAGTGTAACCAAGATTGCTTTGTTCGGCCGGTAGGTTTTAAAAGTTATGCCCATCTGTTTTATACGTGCAAGCAAAATCCAGGCGCCGACAAAACGCTGGATGATTATGCTACCATGGCATTTGGAAGCCCCGGAAAAACGGCTTTTTTCGTCGCAAAAATCAACAATCTGGGTGATTTGCCCAACCTGCCCGGTTGCCGCGAAGTGTACCGCAAAAACGGTTTTGTGTTTTTTGAAAAGCCCTTGGTGCCACAATGACCGACAGCTACGCCCATAACTGACACGACTTGTCCATTATTACTGAAAAAATGGCAGGAAATCTTCCATAGCACGAAGTTTGATACACTGCAATTGTCCGTAGAATATTCTGTTTTGCGGCCTTAATATTAGATTCACCAAAACAATAAATAAATTCAACGTATGAAACCAATCGCTGACCGTGTTATCGTAAAGCCAGCGCCCGCCGATGAAAAGACCAAAGGCGGCATCATTATCCCAGATACAGCCAAAGAAAAGCCACAGCGCGGCGAAGTAATCGCAGTAGGCCCGGGCAAAACCGGAAAAGACGCACATTCCATGACCGTTCAAGTGGGCGATATCGTCCTCTACGGAAAGTATTCCGGACAAGAAATCAGTTACGAAGGAAACGACTACCTCATCATGCGTGAGGAAGAAATACTTGTAATTCTATAAGGTTTCAACCTTAAGTCTTTCATGATATGTTGTTCAATTAAGCCAACAACAGATCGTGTAACCCTTGAAACCTCCCTTTTTTCAACACTCAATCATTAAATTCCAACTCTAAGTATATGTCTGCTAAACAGATAAATTTCAATACAGAAGCCCGCGAACGCCTCAAAGAAGGAGTTGATGCCTTGGCCGATGCCGTAAAAGTCACCCTCGGACCAAAAGGCCGCAACGTAGTCATCCAAAAATCATTCGGATCGCCTGCCATAACCAAAGACGGCGTTTCGGTTGCCAAAGAGATCGAACTAGATGATGCAGTAGCCAATATGGGCGCTCAAATGGTCAAAGAAGTGGCCAGCAAAACTGCCGACGCTGCCGGTGACGGCACCACGACGGCAACCGTGCTGGCACAAGCCATGGTAACCGCCGGACTCAAAAACGTGGCTGCAGGTTCGAACCCGATGGACTTGAAGCGCGGCATAGAAAAAGCTGTAAAGGTTGTTGTAGAAGACCTGAAAAAACAAACCGAACAAATAGGGGAAGATTTTGGCAAAATTGAACAAGTGGCCGCCATCTCCGCCAACAACGACGAGGAAATCGGCAAGCTTATCGCAACTGCCATGAAACGTGTCAGCAAAGACGGCGTCATCACCGTGGAAGAAGCAAAAGGCACCGACACTGAAATGAAAGAAGTGATCGGCATGCAGTTCGACCGCGGCTACCTCAGCCCGTACTTCATCACCGATGCGGAGAAAATGGAAGCCGAGTATGAGAATCCATTCCTGTTGATCACCGACAAGAAAATTGCCAACATGCAGGACCTCGTACCCATCCTCGAGAAATCGCTGCAAACGGGCCGCCCGCTGCTCATCATCGCGGAAGACGTTGAAAGCCAGGCACTTGGTGTATTGGTGGTCAACCGCCTCCGCGCAGGCCTTAAAGTGATAGCTGTAAAAGCCCCAGGCTTTGGCGACCGCCGCAAGGCAATGCTTGAAGACATCGCCGTCCTCACTGGCGGTACGGTCATCAGCGAAGAGCAGGGCTATAAACTGGAAAGCACCGACCTGGAACACCTGGGCTCATGCGAGCGCATCACGGTCGACAAAGATAATACCATCATTGTCGGTGGAAAAGGCGATGCGAAGACCATCAAGGCGCGTATCAGCCAAATCAAACAGCAAATCGAATCGACGACGAGCGACTACGACCGCGAGAAATTGCAGGAGCGGCTTGCCAAAATGGCAGGCGGCGTGGCAGTGCTGTACGTCGGCGCCGCTACTGAAGTTGAAATGAAGGAGAAAAAAGACCGCGTCGACGATGCACTCCATGCCACACGCGCTGCCATCGAAGAAGGCATCGTGCCCGGCGGCGGTGTAGCACTCGTGCGCGCCATCAACAGCCTCAAAGACTTGAAGGGCGTCAACGAAGACGAAAACTACGGTATCGCCATCGTGCGTAAGTCGCTCGAAGCCCCTATCCGCATCATCGCTGAAAATGCTGGTGTAGATGGATCGCTGGTGTTCCACAAAGTACTCGACGGCAAAGGTTCCTTTGGATACAATGCCCGCACGGATGAATACCAGGACCTGAAAAAAGCCGGCATCATCGACCCGACCAAAGTAACCCGCGTGGCCCTCGAAATGGCGGCCTCCATCGCAGGCCTGCTGCTCACCACCGATTGTGTGATCAGCGACAAGCCAAAGAAAGGTGACGGCGGCGGCCACGGCCACAGCCACCCGGATATGGGCGG
>CAYVPM010000558.1:0-3583 GCA_964453475.1 uncultured Saprospiraceae bacterium
TGCAGATCCACGGCGGCATCGGTTTCAGCGAGGAATACCCTGCCGCCCGTGCCTACCGTGATAGCCGTATCAACCGTATTTATGAAGGCACCAACGAGATCAACCGCCTGTTGATGGTCGATCAATTGTTCAAGCGCGCCCTGAAAGGCGAACTGGACATTGTTGGCCCTGCCTGGGCGGTACAAAAAGAACTAGCCTCCATGCCATCCTTTGAAAAATTGGAGGGTGCGTACGCGGAAGAAACCAAAGCCATTTCCGATTTCAAAAAGATTATCCTGATGACGGCCGGCGGCGCTGCCAAAATGCAGATGGATGGAAAGCTGAACCTGAAAGAAGAACAAGAATTGCTGATGAACTGCGCCGACATGCTTATCGACCTCTTCGCAGCAGAATCTATGCTCCTGCGTGTAAAAAAACTGGTCAACATGAAAAAGCCTCAAGCGCAGGAAGTGTACGATGCCATGCTGCAGGTGTTCCTGCACGATGCGACCGCGCGCATGAGCAAAAACGCTACAGACGCCATTGCCTCCTTCGCAGACGGCGATTTGCTGAAAACTTTCCTGATGGGCTTAAAGCGCTTTGTGAAGTACCCGCCTGTAAATGTGAAAGAGAAACGCCGGTTGGTGGCTGATGTGGTGCTGAAAAACGGGGGATGGTGCTTTTAAAGGGAAAAAATTAATAAAGGCCCACTGGCAGCTTGCTCACAAGAGTGCATATTATTTGAATGGCGAATGCAGGTTACCCCGCATTCGCCATTCAAATAATATCCCGCCATGAGGCGCCTACTCCGCTGTCTTAAAATCCCAGGTATTCATAAACCCGGTGGTAAAGTTCCCCTCCCTAAAATCCTTGTTGCGCATGAGCTTTTGGTGGAAAGGAACAGTCGTTTTGATACCTTCAATAACAAACTCGTCGAGGGCGCGCTCCATTTTGAGGATAGCCTCCTCGCGGGTGCGGGCTCGGACGATGAGCTTGGCAATCATGGAGTCATAATACGGGGGAATGGTATAGCCGGCATACACGTGGGTGTCCACCCGGACGCCGTGGCCTTTTGCCGAGTGAAATGAAGTGATCTTTCCGGGGCTGGGGCGGAAGTCGTTCCAGGGGTCTTCAGCGTTGATCCGGCACTCAATAGCGTGCATTTCAGGGAAATAATTTTTTCCTGAAATGGGATGCCCGGCAGCGAGCTTAATCTGCTCTTTTATCAAATCGAAATCAATGACTTCCTCTGTTACCGTGTGTTCTACCTGTATCCGCGTGTTCATTTCCATGAAATAAAAATTGCGGTGTTTGTCTACCAGGAACTCTATGGTGCCAACGCCCTCATACCCGATGGCGGTGCAGGCCTTGACGGCTGCTTCGCCCATTTTTTCCCGGAGTTCGGGGGTCATGAAGGGGGAGGGGCTTTCTTCCACAAGCTTTTGATGGCGGCGCTGGATGGAGCAGTCGCGCTCAGACAGGTGGCAAGCTTTCCCAAACTGGTCGCCCGCCACTTGGATTTCAATATGCCTGGGCTCCTCGATGTATTTTTCCATGTAAATACCGTCGTTGGAAAAGGAGGCTTTGGCTTCCCGGCGGGCATTGTCCCACTGGCTTTCAAACTCTTCTTCTTTCCACACGATGCGCATGCCTTTGCCACCGCCGCCTGCAGTGGCTTTCAGGATAATTGGATAGCCAATGGTTTTGGCTAGTTTTATACCTGTTTTTGCATCGGGGATCAGGCCTTCGGCGCCGGGCACGCAGGGGACTCCGGCCTTAATCATGGTTTCTTTGGCCGTGATTTTATCGCCCATTGCCCGGATATGGTCTGGCGTTGGGCCGATGAATTTGATACCGTACTCTTT
Organism: uncultured Saprospiraceae bacterium; assembly: GCA_964453475.1. Classification (GTDB taxonomy): domain Bacteria; phylum Bacteroidota; class Bacteroidia; order Chitinophagales; family Saprospiraceae; genus M3007. The sequence goes on from CAYVPM010000558.1 coordinate 1,845, forward strand.
ACATACTTCTGCAAAAGCTGCGTTTTCCGACAAGAAGCCATATCCCGGATGGATGGCATCGGCATCGGTGATCTCAACGGCTGCCATGATCCGTGGCACGTTCAAGTAACTTTCGGAAGAGGGTGGGGGGCCGATGCACACAGCTTCATCGGCGAAGCGCACGTGCAGGCTGTCGCGGTCGGCAGTAGAGTATATGGCCACGGTTTTAATGCCCATTTCCTTGCAAGTGCGGATTACGCGCAATGCAATTTCACCGCGGTTGGCAATGAGTATTTTTTTAAACATATTTATGCAGGATCAACTAAGAACAGTGGTTGCTCATATTCGACGGGTGATGCGTCTTCCACGAGCACTTTCACGATTTTACCCTTCACATCGGATTCGATTTCATTGAAGAGTTTCATGGCTTCGATGATGCAAACAGATTGGCCTAAATTCACAGAATCGCCGACTTTGACGAGTGGCGGCTTGTCGGGCGAGCTGCTGCGGTAGAAAGTGCCCACCATCGGCGATTTGATGGCAACATAATTGGCATCTTCATTGCTGGCCGCCGGGGCCTGGTCGGCCTTGGGGGCCGGTGTTGCAACAGGAGCCGATGCGACAGGATCCGGGGCGGCAGGTTGAGCCTGCGTTTGTACCATAATCTGTGCAGGTGCCTCAACTACCGTGACTTGATTGCGCACCACAAGCTTGAACTCACCTTCTTTCAGGATGAACTCTGAAAGCTTGTGCTTGCTCACCATGCGGATAATCTCTTGTATCTGAGTGAAATCCATAGAATTGACTTTTTAAGCTAGGAAAAATCGTTATTTTTTCACGCGCTCCATATAAGCGCCTGTTGCAGTGTCGATTTTGATCAGGTCGCCCTCTTCACAAAACAAAGGTACTCGTACCTCGGCGCCTGTTTCAACAGTAGCGGGCTTGAGTGTATTGGTAGCTGTATCGCCTCGCAAGCCAGGCTCCGTGTAGGTAATCTGAAGCACCACTGTTTGCGGAAGCTCAACGGACAAAATGGTGTCTTTTTGGCCGTGGTACAACACTTCCACAATATCCCCTTCTTTTAGGAATTTTCCATTGTCAACCATGTCTTCTTCTATAGAAATCTGGTCGTAAGTTTCCTGGTTCATCAGGGCATAACCCCCGTCTTCCGGATACAGGTATTGAAATTTGCGGCGTTCCACGCGGACTTCTGTGATGGGGTGACCGCTGTTGAAAGTGTGTTCAATGACGCGCCCGGTGGTACTGCTTTTGAGTTTGGTCCATACTTTGCCACTTCCGCGGCCAACCTGGAATTTTGAGAAGTCGATCACCCGGAGGATGTCGTTGTTCAGTTCGATGCAAAGGCCGTTGCGGATATCTGCCGTCGTTGCCATATTTTTTGAATTAGATTTGATGAATAATAGTAGCTGGCTGCAAGCTTTTTGCCTTTGGCCAGTTAATGAGGCGCAAAGGTAGCCCTAACTTTTGTTTCGGTGTGAGGACTGGGGCGTATTTTGCTGCTTTTGAAAAGGAAACACTGCCAAACCTGGCGAAAATTATCGCATTGTCAAATTCTCCCAGTATCAACAAATTAATAAGACCATTTCAGGTACAAGGCACCCCATGTAAAGCCACCGCCAAAGGCCGTAAGGATGATATTGTCGCCTTTTTTTAATTTGTGCTCATATTCCCACAGGCACAGTGGCAGTGTACCTGCGGTTGTGTTCCCGTACCGCTCGATATTCAACATCACCTTTTCC
>CAYVPM010000559.1:0-3579 GCA_964453475.1 uncultured Saprospiraceae bacterium
CCCATTCCCACCACGGAAACCCCCCGCTGGGGCTTATGAGACAGCCACTTTGATAATTACCATTCATCTGGCGTAAGGGGCCGCATCCTGCCCGCAAAACGCACCTGCCAGATACTTGTAATAAGCCGTAACGCCAATCATGCCCGCATTGTCGGTGCAATACTGGAATGCAGGAATGTAAGTATCCCAGCCCTCTTTTTCACCCAAGTCCAGAAATGCTTTGCGCAAACCGGAATTGGCGCTGACACCGCCCGAAATGGCTACTTGTTTGATACCCGTTTGCCGGACTGCTTTGCGCAACTTTTTCAATAATATGGCGACAATGGTTTCCTGGATGGAAGCGCAGATATCGTTCAGGTTCTCCTCAATGAAACTGGGGTTTTCACTTACCCGTTTTTTCAGGAAATACAAAATGGAGGTTTTTAGCCCGCTGAAACTGAAGTTCAAGCCCTCCATCGAAGGCTCCGGAAAAGGGAATACTGCCCTGCCCTGTTGCGCCAATTTGTCAACCAGGGGCCCGGCAGGATAACCAAGGCCCAGCAATTTGCCAGATTTGTCAAAAGCCTCACCCGCGGCGTCATCAGCGGTCTGGCCGATTACTTCCATGTCGAGGTAACTGCGGACAAGCACGATTTGGGTGTGCCCGCCACTGACCGTCAGGCACAAAAACGGGAAACTGGGTTTGGGCGCTTCTGCAAAATGCGCCAGTACATGCGCTTCCAGGTGGTTTACTTCAATCAGGGGCAGGTTGAGCGCCAGGGCAAAAGATTTGGCAAATGAAGTGCCCACGATCAGCGAGCCCAGCAGGCCGGGCCCCCGCGTAAAGCCAACGGCGCTAATTTCGTCTTTACTTACCCCGGCTTTTTTAAGCGCCAGATCGATTACCGGGACAATGTTCGCCTGATGTGCCCTGGATGCGACTTCCGGCACCACCCCGCCATATTGTGCATGGACATCCTGGTTGGCCACACAGTTGGACAGCACTACCCCATCTCGAACCAATGCCGCAGCAGTGTCGTCGCAGGATGATTCAATGGCAAGAATGGTTACAGGCATAGAAAAAAAGAAAAAAATGAGATAAAGCCTTTTATTGCAGCATTTTATACAAAATAATTACAGATATTTGCCGCCTCATTCAATGTATTTGCCCGGCAAAATTAGAATTTTTCTAATTCGAAAAGATTTGGCACGATTCTTTATTGAAGTGGCAAAGATCAAATCCCTTCAACAACACAATCAACTTCAGCATGTTTGGTTCAAACACAAAAGAAAAAAACCCGTCCACTACGGTTTCTACCGGAAGCGAAAAAGAAGGCGCCGCAACAACGGTTATTGCCAAAGGCACCACCATTGAAGGAAAATTCCAATGCGGCGAAAATGTGCGTCTGGACGGCAGTATCCACGGAGAAGTAAAAGTTGACAAACGCTTCGTGATGGGTGAAGGCAGCTACGTCCAAGGCAATATCAGCGCCCGAGATGCGGCGATTAAAGGAAAGATCAAAGGTGATGTTCACGTAAAAGAAGCTTTGCACCTCATGGAATCAGCGATGATTGAGGGCAATATCACCGCCAAGACCATGGTTGTGGAAGAAGGAGCCCGGTACAATGGCTCTTGTAAAATAGGCGAAATGGTCAATCCCAGTCCGACTACAGGCGCCAACCCCGCCACAAAAAATTAATTACCCCCCTCGTTCACATAGTACAGCTTCGTAAGGGGCGGCTTCGGCCGCCCTTTTTTTTGCCGGACGCCAGCCGACTTCGCGATCGGCATTTGGGTAATGGTTAAGGGTTGTAACTTTGTCGCGCTTTTCTTTCAATCAGTACCTGCAACAAATTGACCCATTTCGACTTCATCATTATCGGCGGCGGTATTTTTGGCTGTTATGCTGCACACTACCTCGCTGAAAAGGGAGCTAAAGTGGCTTTGATAGAGAAGGAAGACCGATTGTTCCAAAAGGCTTCTATCGTAAACCAGGCGCGCTTGCACAGCGGTTACCACTACCCCAGAAGTGTGGCCACGGCAGCCATGAGCGATGCCCACAAGGAGCGTTTCACCGTAGAGCACCGCCAATTTGTCAATGCCTCATTTGAAAAATACTATGCCATTGACCGTTTTGGCTCCTTTACAGACCCACAGCAGTTCGAACGGTTTTGCAGTTTTCTTAATATTCGCTGCGAAAAAGTGGAGCGGCATCCTTTGTTCAACTTCAGCCGGATAGAAGCATTGTACAAAACAGCGGAACATTCTTTCGACCCCTTGTTGTTGGGGGATTATTACCGCGGCAAGGTTGAACACCACAAATCGATCCAGGTTTTCACCAACACCCAAATCAAAAATGCGGCTAAATCAGGGAAAAATTGGGAAATACTCGCTTTTGATGCACCTGCGGGCGCATTTCAACAAGGGCAACAAGGCAAGGCTTTTTCAGCGCCCGTCGTCATAAACGCCACCTACGCTGCAACAAATGCGATAAACGCGCTTTTCGGCCTCGAACCCCTGGCCCTCACCCATGAAATTTCAGAGATCGCTTTTGTGCGCTCAGCATTATTTGCAGAAAAAGGGCTTACCGTAATGGACGGCCCCTTCGGCTCCATCATGCCTTACGGACTGAGTGGGCTGCTCTCCCTTTCCTCCGTCGCCTACACACACCATAAAATCTCCTTCGACGATACACCCCATTTCGACTGCCAGACAGACAGTGACCCATCCTGCCGGCCGGAAGCTCCCGGTATTTGCACTGAATGTCCGCGCCGTCCAGCAAGCAATGCCCAAAAAATGCTTTCCCAGATGGCGCAATATTTTACAGACGAAGTGCAGTTCCAGTATCTTCACTCCTACTTTACCATAAAGTCAAAACTGAAAGCCAGCCATATCGACGATGGCAGGCCTACTGAAATTTCGATGTTGAGCGAAACACCGCGCTTCTATTGCCTTTTTGCCGGAAAAATCAATTCGATTTATGAAGTAGAGGGCGTGGTTGATCGTTTTTGATTTGTTTTTTGGCTTCAGCTATTGAAATTGCGCAAAAACCTGATTTCCGTCAGATTGTGATTCTGCGATTGTCTTAAATGTCGTCCCGATCGGCTCCATTCGCAATGGCAACCGGCCGATCCTTGTACATCAGGGCCCCGAACATCAAAATAAAACCGGTAGCCAAAATGACGAAGAACAGCACCCCTTCGTCAAACGCCTCTATTCGCTGCCAATCCGGTATTTTGTAAAAAAGGAGGATGGTGATCAGACCCCTTGGAAAGTAAAACAACTCTGGCAAAAGATCGTACTTGTGTACGATGCGGAGATACACGAATCGAAGGGCCATCAATGCTGCCACAATGATTCCGCCAAGTTCAAGCACCCTTAAGTTTTGGAAATAGGCCAATCCAATGCCAAATCCAAAAATCACAAAAAAGAAGGTCCGTATTAAAAAGGATGATTCTGCTGTAATTGACTTTAACAAATGCACCTCCACATCAACATTTTCATCAGTGAAATATCTTTTCAGCGGTTTCCATTTGATTAAGCGCCAGTTGCTGATAACCAATCCGAACATCAGTATGGTAATCAGAGACGGCAAGTGC
>CAYVPM010000560.1:0-3577 GCA_964453475.1 uncultured Saprospiraceae bacterium
ACCCGGGTTCAGCTTATCACCCTTGTAGGTGCCGTCCCATCCCGGCCATTCATTGACAGGTATAGGCGCATCCCAGAAATAGACCATGCTGCCCCAGCGGTCGAATATCTGCAGCGAGTTGAGCGCTACGACCGATGGCCCGGCGTTGAAGGCCCAGAAATCGTTGTTCCCGTCGAGGTTTGGCGAAAAGATGTTCGGGATGTAGATGTCGATTTGTTTGCGCACCAACACCCGAACGGAAGCGGTGGCGCTGCAGCCAAATGTATCGGTAATGGCCACTTCATATACCCCGGAAACCTGGGGTATCCACGCCTGACTCAGGCAATTGGCGCACGCCGAATCCGGTAGTGGCGTCCACACCAGGCTTTGCCAGCTTGTGAGGTTGGTTTGGGCTTGCAGTACCAATGTTTCGCCGAGTGAAACGGTTTCTTCCGTCGGCAGGGTGATGACTGGCACAGGCGGTAAATCCACCACTACCGTGGTATCGGCCGTACAGCCGTAGGCATCACTTATCTCCACCAAATGCTGCCCGTCGGGAATACTGGGCATCAATCCGCCGAAGGTGGAAACCCCATCTACTTTTACCGTGAAGGGCGTTGCACCGCCGGATGGGATAATCAGGGCCGTGGCCACATCTTCGCCACACTCCACACTTTCGATGGAAATACCGAAACTCAAGGGCGGCGGCGCAATCACTGTGGCTGAACCGGTGACCGTACATTGGTTGGCATCCGTAATGGTAACCGTGTAGGTGCCGGCCCCGATGTTGGATAGGACAGCTCCCGTTTGGCCGGCAACACTCCACGCATATTGGTAAGCCGTAGTGCCGCCTGACGTTAGGGTTTGAATGGTGGCGTCCGTGGCGCCGAAACAACTCAGCGGGAATTGTCCAAAGGCCAACTGAGCGGTAGCCTGGGTAACAAGCACTGCGGGAGAGCTTACCGTAGCTGAAATCGTTTTGGTCAGGCCGTTCGCGCCAGTGACCGTGACGGTGTAGGTGCCCGCGGGCAAATTTGGAAGCTGGATGGTTGTTCCGGCACTGCTGATCATACCGGCTCCCATCTGGTTGCTGCCATTCGACCAGGCGTAATTGTAGGGTGCAAGCCCACCGCCCGCACTCAAAGACAAGCTTCCGTCGCCAGCGCCGAAGCAGCTCACGGAGCCATTGCTGAGCGTCAGCGCCGGAGCACAATTGGCCACATCCAGGGTGGTTACGGTGGTGATGGTGCTGTCGCAGCCCTTGAAGTTTGGAATTACCACACTGACAGACCCTACCTGAGCAGGATCGCAGGTGAGCGCGTTGACGGTAGCGCTGGTGTGCTGGTTGACGGTTACCGTGGCCGTAGCGCTGCTGCTGCAGGCATTGGCGGTAACGGTAGCGGTGTAGGTTGTGGTGCTGGCCGGGCTCACGGTAATGGCCGCGCTCGTTTGCCCGCCGGCCCAACTGAAGCTACTGCCGCCCATTGCCGTGAGGGTGGTCGAACTGCCGCTGCAAATCGTGGTATTGCCCGAAATACCGGCCACAGGGAGCGGGTTCGCGGTAATGGAAAAGGTTTGGGATTGCCCGACACAAGCGCCAAAAACGGGTGTCACGGTTATTTGTGCCGTTTGCACCGTGCCAACGTTTGCCGCGCTAAAATTCAGGTTCCCCATGCCGCTTACCGGCAGGCCAATAGAAGCGTTAGAATTCGTCCAGGAGTAGTTGATGCCTGGTGTTCCCGTAAAATTAACAGCAAGGTTTGCCCCGGCGCATACAGCCTGGTTCCCGGGATTGGTCACTACAGGATTGCTGATGACCGTAATATTGAAGGTTTGTGGCGTACCGGAACAACCATTCGCCATCGGAATTACCGTCACCGTGGAACTGCCCGCAGTATTGGCTGTGAAACTGATGTTCCCGGCGCCATTGGCGGGCAGGCCTATGCCGGTATTGCTGTTCGTCCAGGAAAATGTCGCCCCTGCGGTGCCCGAAAAATTGGCAGAAACAGATTGCCCGACACAAGCGGCGATATCCGCAGGATCGGTGAGCGAAGGCGAGGGCAGCACGGTAATCGTAAAGGTACGGGGCGTTCCGTTGCAGCCGAGCAAAGTGGGCGTAACGACAATGGTGGCGACAATTGGCGCAAGGCTTGCATTGACCGCCGAAAACGTGATATTGCCCGATCCGGTGGCTGGAAGCCCGATGCTTGGGCTGGAATTTGTCCAGTTGAACATGGCGCCACTGGTACCGTTAAAGCCAACAGAAATGGTAAAGCCTGCACATACGGATTGATTTACAGGCTGGGTCATGCTGGGCGCGCTGTTTACCGTCAGGAAAACAGGCGTGCGGGTTGGGCTTTTGCAATTGGAGGATATTTCGCGGGTTTCAGCGTAAAAAATATACGTGCCGGGAGTAAAGGGGCCGGGCGGGGTGTAGGTATTACTGCCGACAAATACGGGCACACCGCCGGTCGGGGTCGTGAACCAGTCGACGGTAAGGCCTGCCCCTGGCGCATTCACCATCAAAGCTGGTGTAGGCACGCCTTCGCAAATTACCGGGAAATTAGGGCCATTGGGCGCTGTCAAGGGCGGACAGGTACAGTTTGGCGGATTCACCGATTGCTGGATCGAGCAACCTGTTGCCGTTATGGTTGCCGTCAAAATCACGGCGGCGCCATTTGGAATGCCTGTAATATTGAAATTGCCGCCGCTGCCCGTCACGGTGCCAAGGGTGGCCGTTATGGTATTGGCATTGGACGCGAGGTTGACGGAATAGGTCAACAAATCCGGGGCGCAAGTGGTGCTGTTGACCGTGATGCTCGGACGCGGATTGATGGTGATGCTGAAATTTTGCACGGCGCCGGTGCAGCCGTTTTGGGTGGGTGTCACCACCAGATTGGCGACGATCGGGCTTGCCCCGGCATTGATTGACATAAAACTAATGTTGCCCATGCCGCTGGCGGGCAAGCCGATGGCGGTATTCGAGTTTGTCCAGTTGAAAGTCGCGCCGCTGCTGCCGCTGAAATTGACCGCAATGGTACTCCCGGCACATCCGCTCTGATTGGCTGGCGCCATGACGCTGGGCAATGGATTTACGGTAATGCTAAAATTCTGGGTGCTGCCCGTACAGCCTGCCAACATGGGCACAACAGTCAGGTTCCCGATTGTTGGCGCGGCTACATTCGCTGCGGTGAAATTGATATTGCCCGTGCCGCTGGCAGCCAGACCGATGGCGGTATTGGAATTCGTCCAACTGAAGGTGGCACCGGGAGCACCGCTGAACACTGCCATGACAGGAGCCCCGCCGCAGACGGTTTGGTTCATAGGGGCCGTAAGGGTCGGTATCGGGTTAACGGTTATGCTGAAATTCTGTGCCGCGCCGGAACAGCCGTTCAGGCTGGGCGTTACGGTAAAATTGCCTGCCAAAGGCGTGCTGCCCGCATTGGTTGCGGTGAAACTGATGTCTCCCGCACCCGTTGCCGCGAGGCCAATTCCTGGTTCCGAGTTCGTCCAGTTGAAGGTGGCGGAGGAGGTGCCAGAAAACACCACGCCCACGGGATCGCCCGCGCAAACGGTTTGGTTCATAGGCTGCGACACC
>CAYVPM010000561.1:0-3573 GCA_964453475.1 uncultured Saprospiraceae bacterium
ACTATTTTGGTCACCACAGGCCTCTCCGCCCGCAACATTCTGTGAATAAGTTCCCATATAATATTGTATCCCATCCGCATCTGGAAGACGAATCATGTGTTGAAGGTGTTGCCAGCGATGTTTGTTTATCTTAAGAGGATCTGTAATTTGGGGGTCAGGTTGAGAAATATAGTGATAGTCCAAAGGGCACCCACCTTTATCGAAAGTAATATTTCTGGTTTTGCCCTCAAAGTCGAACCCATTGACAAAATTTAATGGGATCGAATCATCCTGTGCCCAGCTCTCAGGTTTAATAAGATTTATGTTGTTTTTAATAAGTTTCATAAACACATTTTCTTTATATGCAGATGCGATGTCGACCATACCATCTCCATTAAAATCTGCTACCCAGGTAAACGTCGCAGCTCCCCAACGACCATCCTGGGGCCAGCTTTCGCTCCTAAAACCTTTGCCATTAGACAGTTTTATATGTACATTCCCCTTATTTGCAGATGCAATGTCGGCCTTGCCGTCTTTGTTGAAATCCGCCACCCAGGTATAGCCTGCATCTCCCCAAAGACCATCCTGTGCCCAGGTTTCGCTTTTAAAACCAGTACCGGTTGATAGTTTCATAAACACATTTTCATTATATGCAGATGCGATGTCGGGAATGCCGTCTCCATTAAAATCCGCCACCCGGGGATAGCCAGCAGGTCCCCAACTACCATCCTGTGCCCAAGTTTCGCTTTTAAAACCAGTACCGGTTGATAGTTTCATAAACACATTTTTTTCATTTGCAGATGCGATGTCGGCCATACCGTCATTGTTGAAATCGGCCACCCAGGTAAAGCCCGCAGGTCCCCAAAGACCATCCTGTGACCAGGTTTCGCCTTTAAAACCAGTGCCGGATGAAAGTTTCATAAACACATTTTTATTATATGCAGATGCGATGTCGGGAATGCCATCTCCATTAAAATCTGCTACCCAGGTATAGGCCCCATATCCCCAATCACCATTTTGTGGCCAGGTTTCGCTTTTAAAACCAGTACCATTAGACAGTTTCATATGTACATTCCCCTTATTTGCAGATGCAATGTCGGCCTTGCCGTCTTTGTTGAAATCCGCTACCCAGGTAAAGTCCGCAGGTCCCCAAAGACCATCCTGTGTCCAGGTTTCGTTTTTAAAACCATCTCCATTGGACAGTTTCATAAACACATTTTCCCCATTTGCTGATGCGATGTCGGGAATGCCGTCTCTATTAAAATCTGCCGCCCAGGTATAGCCCGTGACTCCCCAACGACCATCCTGCGGCCAGGTTTTGTCCTCAATGTAATTAACATTATTTTGAGAGTAGGCATTCTGGGAAATAAACAACATCCCCAATAAGACGATCAGAGATCTTAATGTCATGCCTTTGGAAAAGCAGTAAAGATTTTCCATTTTAAAGTCAGATTTGGTATTCTTTTTCATAATGAATTTAATTTGGTTTTGAATAAATTGTGCGTAAATGGGTAACCTGATTTTTATTTCTATCAGGCGCATGGAAAAAATTTATTTTTTTATTTCAATGGAGTTGCCTAACGGCATATCAAGTTGTCACCAACTGATAAAAGAATTGATTTCAGTTGTGGAGCGTTTAACGCTCCGGCTGAAAATTCATGCTCCTATACTTTCGGTTCTATTTTTGCCAGCCAGTAGTCTTAGAGCATGTTTAAATTTTGAATTCGGATTTGTATTGAATGAAGGGACGCGGCACTATTTCAATGGGAACATCACACCCGCATTCAGGCCTAGGCGGCGACTTTTAGCCTCGTCTTTTTCGTCAGGATATGCATCTTTGTAATCAGGAAAGTGGTCGCTTAAACCTAAGATATAGCGGGCGTCAATGAAAAGGGAAGCCTTTCCAATATTATAAGCGACACCGACGCCAAAATGAAGGTTTAGATTGGTTCTACGAAGCGGGAATTCATCCTCATCAAGATCATTCTCATCGTAGCCATCCTTGACAAATTTGGCAACTAGGACTGCTCTTTCGATTTCTTCCTCAATAACGGTCCCGTTTTCGGTAACCGCATAGCTATACTTATATTTGCCCTCCCCGTTCATTCCAAATCCTATGGAAGGCCCCGCAAATACATTAAATTTCAACTTGCTTGAGCCAAGTTTGAACTTGGCCAATACAGGGATTTCCAATGTGTTGATTTTTATAACACTCTCCACTGTTTCGGATTCCGTTACCCCGCTATCCGTTTCGCTTTCTTCGTATGTCAACTTGAACCCGTGTGAGCCATACATGATTTCTGGCTGAATGGAAAACATATTGCCAAACGCGATTTCAAGTGGCACGGAAAATTGTAATCCAGTGACACTTTTATTATCGTATTCGATGCCGAAGGAATTTGAAAGCTCCATATTGTTAATCAAAACGCCGCCTCTGACACCGAGACTAATTTTTTGCGCATTTACAGATTGGCAAAAACCAAGTGCTACAAAGGCAAAAATAAGTTGGAAAAAAGATTGTTTTTTCATGATAATTGAATGGTTGAGTAATGAATAAATGAGTGAATGGTTATACTGTGATTAAAGTGATTTTGAATGATTTGAGTGAAACAAATGCTTGATTTTAAAATGATTGTAGCATTTCGTCATTCATAACCACTTTGCGTTGACTATAACTTGATTGGTTTTAGATAAAACCGTGCAGAAAGGATTGGAGCAAATCAGCGTTTCGTCGCCTCGATGGTTTGAAAATAGTCGCCAAACTTGATTCTTTTATCTTCTAAGGTATGTACATCAATTACGGTTAAATCCTGTGTTGCCGGGTCTCTAAGCGTCAAAACTTTACCGTCCCTGGAAATTGCATAAGTCCCCGTTTGCACTTCGAAGGCTTGGCCATCGGAGGCAAACGTCCAGGTGAATTTACTACCGTGTTGTGCCTCCCACGCGTCGAACTTCATGACCAGGGTGAATTCGGACCCGGGCATTAAAAACTCTTCTTCTTCTGACATATAAGAAGTTGCGTCCCATGTCCCCACGATTAATTCAGAAGGGGCAGCCAAGGTGTCTTTTTTGCAGGAGCTTGTAAGTACCGACAGGCCAGTTATCAGGATCATGGCAGACAAGGAGGAAAAGATGGTCTTTTTCATGTTGTGTATTTTTAATATAGAATGATGAAATGTTTGCCTACTCTTTGAAGGATTTTCGGCGTACTCCCATGGTGGCTGAAAAAATGGCATCAATTATTGACGGCTTTAAACCTCCATGGAAATGATATCGCTCCATTTACTTCAACGATACAAAGGTCTTTTGCCCACCCAAATTCCACAACTGCATAAAGTGGTGGTTTTGAACTACTTATAATGTAGTCCTTTGGGTAGTGTTCCTTGAAAAAGATGTAGTGGGTGGGTAGTGTAAGCAGGTGGGAGTGCCCTGAATGCAAACATGATTCATCCCGAATTTTTTGCAGCCCCAGCGGGGCTGAATCTTGGTAGGATGGACGAAAAATCGGGTTGGCGTGCCGTAGGTACGCTATCTGTGGACGTTATACTGTGATTAAAGTGATTTTGAATGATTTGAGTGAAACAAATGCTTGAT
>CAYVPM010000562.1:0-3567 GCA_964453475.1 uncultured Saprospiraceae bacterium
CCTCCTACGCCCTGAAAAAGGGCTTCGGCGGGTAAAAAACAAATGCCTGATTTTATAATGAATGCAACATTCCTGCATGCACAAGCACCCTGCGTTGACTATATTTAAGTGTAAAGGTCGGTTTTTTTGGCAATGCGTGTTGTAATCATCCCGTCATTTATACTACAGCCGCCGGAATTTGTGCAAGCCGAAGTTTGTAATCAATTAAAGCGCCATTACGACAATCATTCTCCATCACAAAAATCAGGCGAATCACAGTATATCATCGATTCTCCCGACTTTTGCCGCGATGCGTCGAATTACCTCGGTTTTTTCTTTTCAAGGTGGCAAAACTGCTTCTCCCTGGTTCTGGCTGGGGCTTGGCCTGCTTGCCGTGCTGCTGCGCGGCCTTTTCCTGGATGTGATGGACGTGGATGCCTCACAGTATGCGTCTATTTCCATGGAGATGCTGCAAAATGGTTCCTGGTTGCAAGTGCAGCACCGGGGCGCCGATTATCTGGACAAGCCGCCCTTATTGTTCTGGCTTTCAGCAAGTTCATTTGGGCTGTTTGGCATGAGCAATTGGGCATACAAGATGCCATCGCTGTTGGCTGCCCTGGCGGGTGTTTGGGGCCTTTACCGGTTCAGCTTGCTTTTTTATAGCCAAAAAACAGCGCGGCAGGCGGCCTTTATACTGGCTTCGTCTATGGGCATCATTATAATTTGCAACGATGTGCGTACCGATACCCTGTTGCTCGGCGCCACAACCTGTGCGGTATGGCAATTGGCTGAATACCTGCAAAAGCCGCGTTGGCGCTATTTGATCGGCGGCTTCTGCTGTATTGGCCTGGCCATGTTGGCCAAAGGACCCATCGGGCTGGTAATCCCAGGTTTTGCAGTAGGCACGCACCTGATGCTCAGCGGGCAATGGCGGGCAATTTTCAGGTGGGAATGGTTGTTGGGCCTGGGGGTGACGGCGCTGGTATTGGCGCCGATGTGCTGGGGGCTTTGGCAGCAATTCGACCTGCACCCGGAAAAGGTGGTGAATGGCCGAACGGGCGTTTCAGGGCTGTATTTTTTCTTCTGGGAGCAAAGTTTCGGTCGCGTGACGGGCGAGAATGTGTGGAAAAACGATGCCTCCGCCTTCTATTTCCTGCACGTTTATCTTTGGGCATTTCTTCCTTGGTGCCTGGTATTGGCGACAACAATCGGAAGCTATTTGACGGCATTCGGGAAGTCGCAAACGTCCCGGAAGTTTGAAGAATACTACGCCATCGGGGCTTTCGCGCTCACTTTCACAGCGCTCTCCATGTCGCAATACAAGCTCCCGCATTACATATTCGTCACCCTGCCCTGGGCGTCCGTGCTGGTGGCGGCCCATCTCAATCGGGATTTGGCTCAGGGCCAAAGAATGCGCTGGGAATGGGCGGCCCTGTATTTTGCCATGGCTATGGGCTTTATCATTGCCCTGTTAATTCCCACATTTGTTTTCCCGACCGCTAATGTGCTGCTCTGGGCCGTATTGCTGCTGCTGCTTGGGGCATTAAGCTTAAAAATTTTCCGAAACCCTTTCCCGAACGATTCAGACACATTGGTACAGCGCGGCGTTTTGGCCGGAGTTGTTATCGGCTTCATGCTCAATTTTTATTTTTACCCAACCCTGCTGCCCTATCAATCGCCCAGGCGCGTGGCACAATTCGCCCGGGAAAACAAGATCCCCGCAGACAGGATGGCTTATTTCCACCGGGGCAGTAACGCCCTTGATTTTTACAACGGCGATATCCTGGAGGATTTTGAATTCCATGAAGCGCTGCGGGCGGAGGTAAACAAGACAGGCCCAATTTGGATTCATGCCGACAATAGGGGCAAAGCCGAACTGGAAATAGCCAAGGTGCCTTTCGAGGTGGCGGAAACGTTCTTTCATTTTCAGGCAGCCCTGCTCAAAGCAAGTTTTCTCAACCCCGACAGCCGCAGTTCCACATTAGACACCTTATATTTGCTAAAAATCTTGCCGGAGGAATGATGTTTTCAGCGTTTCTCCCCAACTATACTGTGATTAAAGTGATGCTGAATGATTTGAGTGAAACAAATGCCTGATTTTAAAATGATTGCAACATTCCTGCATTCACAACCACTTTGCACTGACTACATAAAAATATCAAAGGATTATGGAAAAGCCCTGGCTGCAACATTACCCGGCAGGTGTGCCGGTAAACATCGACCCCAATGACTACCCACGTGTCATCGACATGTTGGAGGAATGTTTTAAAAAATATGCCGACCGGCCGGCATTTTATTTTATGGGCAAAATGCTGACATTCAGGCAAATAGATGAGCAAAGCCGCAACTTTGGAGCCTACCTCCGCTCCCGCGGACTGGAGCCTGGCGACCGTGTTGCACTCATGATGCCCAACATGATTCAATATCCCATTGCCATGTTTGGCGCCCTGCGCGCCGGCATGATCCTGGTGAATACCAACCCCCTCTACACGCCCCGCGAAATGCGGCACCAGTTTGTCGATTCCGGCGCAAAGGCGATCATCATTGCGGAAAACTTCGCGGCCAATTTGCAGCAGATCATCGCTGAAACGCAGATCAAAACAGTGATTCTGACCTCTATCGGAGAAATGCTGGGCTTGAAAGGCTATATCGTAAATTTTGTGATCCGAAAGATCAAAAAAATGGTGCCGAAGTTTGAGCTGACCAATACCGTTTGTTTTACAGACACGCTCAAAGCGGGCAAAAAATTCAGCATCGAACCCTTTCAGTCCGGCCCCGACGATACCATTGCCCTGCAATACACGGGCGGCACCACGGGCGTTTCGAAAGGCACCATGCTTACCAACCGGAATTTGGTGGCCAATATGCTGCAGATCCGCGCCTGGCTAGGCCCCTTGTTCAAAGAAGGGGAATCTATGGTTGTATTGTGCCCCTTGCCTTTGTACCATATTTTTTCCTTTACGGTCAATTGCCTCGCTTTCATGAACTGCGGCGGCTCCAATGTGTTGATCGTCAATGCCCGCGACCTGCCGGCCTTGATCAAGGAGTGGATAAAATACAAGCCCAATATTGTTACCGGCGTCAATACCCTGTTCAACGGGCTGCTCAACCAGCCCAATTTCAGCAGCATTGATTTCAGCAACCTGCGCGCCTGCGTGGGGGGCGCTATGGCCATCCAGCGCGCTGTGGCCGAACGCTGGCAGCAGACCACCGGTTGCCAGCTCACCGAAGGCTACGGCATGACGGAAAGCAGCCCCGTGCTCTGTGTTAATCCGGTGGACGACACCATGCGCCTCGGCACCATTGGCATGCCCGTGCCCTCCACGGATGTGCGCATTGCCGACGAAAAAGGAAAACCCCTGCCCCCAGGGCCCGACAATGTGGGCGAAATACAGGCCCGTGGCCCACAAATCATGAAAGGCTACTGGCAACGCCCCGATGCCACCGCCGAAACCATTAAAGACGGTTGGCTATGCACCGGCGACATGGGCTTCATGCACCCCGACGGCTATTTTCAGATCGTCGACCGTAAAAAAGACATGATTTTGGTGTCCGGTTTCAACGTTTATCCCAATGAAATCGAGGACG
>CAYVPM010000563.1:0-3563 GCA_964453475.1 uncultured Saprospiraceae bacterium
GGTTATTAGTTGTTTGCTCAATTCGATGATCGTTGTAGGTTGTTCATTTCCGGGCGCCTGGCATATTGTTGTGCCAAGCAGCGCTGAAAATGCAAAAGTAGCAGCATCCTGCAGGATATACCCCATTTTAGGCGGATGGATATTTGTCTCATTTTGAAACCGGGTTGAACGAACGGAAATCGAGCGAATGTGAACGAACAGCCTTCAACGAACAACTATCAACAAATAAGAACGTAATTTTGCGCCACTGCCGAACAATCGAGCAGCATTCAACAAATAGGATAATATGCGCAACAGAATATTGCTCTGGTTATCGCTCGCTGTCATCGTGGCGCTGATGGTTTGGAAATTGTCAAGCAACAAAAAGGTATTGGACAGCGAGGCCCAGCTTTCTTCCATGACGCGGGCATTTGTCCCGGTGGAAGTCGTAGAGCCGAAAATGGAAACCCTGTCGAATCGCCTGGAGGCAGACGGCATTTTCCTGCCTGCCAAAGAGATGTTCATCATATCGGAAACAGCGGGCAGGGTGCTGGAAGTTTTTAAAAACAAAGGAGAGTGGGTAAATGAGGGCGAGGTAATCGCCAAAATTGACGACGAGCTGCTGCGCATAGAGCTGGAGGCGACCCAGGCCAATTTGGCCAAGCTCCGCAAAGACCAGGAGCGTGTAGCCAACCTCATTGAAGGCGAGGCTGCGCCAAAGAACAAGATCGAGGATTTGGAGTTGGGGATCCTGGCTGCCGAAGCCAAAGAAAAAGGTTTGAAAAAACAAATCGCTAACACCAGCATCAAGGCGCCCATGACGGGTACGCTGGGCCTGCGCTTCATCGAGCGCGGCAGCGTGATCGGACCGGGTATCCAGGTGGGGCAGATGACGAATTTGGAAAGGCTTTTCCTGATGGTAAAAGTGACCGAACGCGATGTGCTCAACGTGCGCAAAGGGCAATCGGTGAGCGTGACGCCCGACGTGTACTCCGGCACCAACATTGCGGGCAAGGTGACCAACATAGGGCTTCGGGCCGACAATGCCTTTACCTACGATGTCGAGATCGAAGTAAAAAACCCGACTTCTGCGCCCTTGCGCGGGGGCATGCACGCACGGGC
Organism: uncultured Saprospiraceae bacterium; assembly: GCA_964453475.1. Taxonomy (GTDB): domain Bacteria; phylum Bacteroidota; class Bacteroidia; order Chitinophagales; family Saprospiraceae; genus M3007. The sequence goes on from CAYVPM010000563.1 coordinate 1,102, forward strand.
ATACTTTACTTTTGATGCAAACAGGCAAGGTTTGACGCTGCCACGTCGTACCATTGCAGGCAGCTTGCAGGATCCCAAGGTGTTCGTTGTGGTGCAGGATTCTTTGGCAGAGCAACGTTCCATTACCCTGGGCGGTGTTTTCGGAGATAAGGTAGAGGTGATTTCCGGCGTGAAACAAGGCGACCGGGTGGTGCTTTCGGGTCAGTTGAACCTGAGCGACGGAGCGCGGGTGCAGGTGATCCGGTAAATATTACGTTTATGGAAATTGGTACACAGGCTAACCCAGCCCCTTGCCCATGAAAACACCCATCAACTTCCGCGGCCATATCCCCGCCCTCGACGGCGTGCGTGGCATCGCCATTGCCCTGGTGCTGCTGAGCCATTTTATGCTGCGGGGCTATTTTCAGGACGAACGCTCGTACTTTATCACGCAGTTTGGCTGGATCGGGGTTGACTTGTTTTTTGTGCTTTCCGGGTTTTTGATTACGGGTATCCTGCTCGATTCAAAGCGGAACGAGCATTATTGGCTCAATTTTTACCGGCGGCGCGTCCTGCGCATATTTCCGCTGTATTATTTCGTGGTGTTGATCACCTGGCTTACCATTTTGTTTGTAGAAAAAGCGCCCGACCGTTTGCAGGGGTACGATGCGTTTGCCTGGTTTTTCACTTTCACGCCCAATATTGCGATGGGCTTGAAAAACGATTTTTTGTACCACAGCCATATTTTTAACCTCAATCACCTGTGGTCGCTGGCCATTGAGGAGCAGTTCTACCTGTTTTGGCCTTTGATCGTGCGCTATGTGCCCATGCGTTGGCTCGCAATCCTTTGCCTGGTATTGATTTCAATGGGCACCGGACTGCGGCAAATGACCGACCATTTAGCCGGTACAACCCTTTCAATTTCCTCCTATACGTATCCTTTTTGCCGCATGGACGGCCTGGCTGCGGGAAGTTTTATCGCCGTTGCGCTGCGCCTGGGCTGGTTGCAAAAACTGCCTTACCCTAATTGGATCGCCCGTTTCCTGTTTGTGTGGATGGGCTTGCTTGTCATGGGCAATTTTATCAACGGAACCAAACAAAGCCTTTACACCGAATCAGCAATATTCTTTGCCGCCTTGCTCTTCTTGTCGCTCAACGACAGCCCCGGCGCTTTGATACGCCGTGTCTGCGAAAACCGCTTTTTGCAGCACCTGGGCAAGTACAGCTATGGCCTGTACGTGTTCCACCACATGTTCGAGTATTTCTGGCGTGATTGGTTTGGGGAACGCTTGTTGGCCAGCAACCTGCACCCGGTTATCGGGCAAAGTATTTTCATCATAGTCGCTTTTGCAGGAACTTATGCGGTTTCCAGGTTGAGCTGGGTGTTGGTGGAGCAGCCTTTTTTAAAATTAAAGAAGCATCAAAGCAAGCCGATATAACGGCCCTGCTCTCCGCCAGCTTTTACAGGAGTTCATTCTCCTTTTCCAGAGGGCGAAATGCGACAACCTTGAAACTTGCGGTGATTCCCTTGCATAATTGAAATAATTTAACGCTAAATCAAAATACCCACATAACATTGCGGGTTACCTTTGCATGTTATAATCCTGCCGGCCGCCTATTTTTTAGCTCACTTCCACTTGGAAAAATTTATGCTGATGCGCCAATATCAACTTTTCACCATATTTGCTCTCGGGCTTTTATTTACAGTAACCTCAATTCGGGCTCAAACAATTATTTTTACCAATAATGGAGCGTCTTACACCAATACCGACCAGGTGACAAATGATGTCTACGGCCCGGTAGATATCTCCAACTGTACCTCCATATCATTTTCCATCAACTACAACTTTTCCCTGCCTTACCCCGGTGCGGGAAACATGGAATCGAGCGACGAGTGCCCATTTGGCATCCCGCCCTGCCAGGGCGATCCCAACGACCCCAATGGCGGCGGCTGCGACCAGTGCTGGGATTTTTTCTACGTGCAATTTCAAATAAACGGGGTTACGGTGAACTCCAAACTCGTGGGCGTGCCCGGAATGACCGCTCAATCCGGCACGGTCACTTACGGCCCCGTTTGCACCAACGGCGCCGCAACGGCAGGCCTGATCGTGCAAACCAACACCTGGGCGGCAAATGAAACCATTACCTTTAACAGCATCAGCATCACCTGCTGGGATGCCAGCTCCAGCAACCTCACGGCCAATCCCAATCCGGCCTGCGCCGGCATGCCCTTCACCTTGGGCGCCACCCTGAACCACCCGAACGATGTGTCTGGCCAGGTATGGACGGGCCCCGGCACCATTACCCCGCCCACGAGCCTCACCCCAACGGTAACAAACGCACCCGTTGGCACCAATACCTACACGCTTACCGTGACGGACGACAACGGCTGCACTAAAACCAATTCCATTGATGTTCAGGTAACGCCAGGCCCCACCATGACCGATCCGGCGGATCAAATCGTATGCGCGGGCGATCCCGTC
>CAYVPM010000564.1:0-3562 GCA_964453475.1 uncultured Saprospiraceae bacterium
GGGGGCATAGATACCGTCGTTTCCACCGCGTGGCCGGGCGGCTTCGTAGCCTTGACGCGCAAGTTCCATGGCATCTGTGTAGGCGCGCACATCCGGTTTGAACACCGGATAGTCGCGCATGGCATAAAATGCTTCGAAGGGCAGTAGAGCGCTGTCTCGTTGCTCTGCAGCCTCATTTTCAACGCCTTGCGTTTCCTTTGCGGGTTGTTGCCGCATTTTATCCCACATAAAGTACAGCAAGCCAAGTACTGCAGCAGCGAGTACTATGATGTTCCGGATAGGGAAAGCTTGACGGTTTTGTCGTTGAAACATAAAGAAGCAGGCAAAGGGTTGTTGGCAACAGGTTTTACAGCGCTAAGATAATCCCTTTGCGCGACCTAATCGGTAATTGGTTTTTGAAAATGCGGAATTGTCCGAATTAGACGTGTTTTGGGTGGCTGCCACATTGGGTTTTTTACCACATGTTTTTTTTGCCACATGTTTTTTTACCACATGTTTTTTTTACCACATGTTTTTTTACCACATATTTTTTTTACCACATAGCGCACATAGTTCACATAGGCATTGCGCTCGGCCATTATTTCCCAATCTGAATAAAATCAACCGGCAGACCAATAATAATATTTTTATGTATAATCGGCTATGTGTCCTATGTGTGCTATGTGGTAAAAAAACATGTGGTAAAAAAACATGCATGGTAAAAAAACATGTGGTAAAAAACCCTACGTGGTAAATTTGCCCAAAAAAATGCCCACACCAGCTGCCTACATCGCCCTCGTCCGCAACGCATTCCATACCCATGGCAACCCGGAAACAGCCCAGGGCCAAATGGCCTACATGCGCAACAAATTTGAATATTTTGGCCTGAAAATGCCGCAGTGGACGGCGCTCACGAAAGTCATCCACAAAGAACAGGGCTTGCCCCAAGGGGAGGACTTGAAGCAATTGGTCCGTCTCTGCTTCGAAGACGATCACCGGGAAATGCACTATTTCGGGCTTGAAACAGTGCAAAAAACGCTGAAAACACAGCCTGCTGAATTTATTGAGTTCCTGGAAGAGCTGATCCTCACCCATTCCTGGTGGGATACCGTAGACTGGATCAACAAGCTGGTGGGCCTGCATTTCAAGCGCTTCCCACAACTGATTCAGCCTGTGACCGAACGCTGGATGGCTTCCGGCAATTTTTGGCTGCAACGGGTTTGCCTGATTTTCCAATTGACCTACAAGGAAAAAACGGATGCGGCGCTGCTGTTCAAATATGTGCGGCAGGTGGCCGATAGCAAGGAGTTTTTCCTGCAGAAAGGAGCCGGCTGGGCTTTGCGGCAGTATTCGAGGACGAACCCCGAAGCCGTGCGGGAATTTGTGGCCAATACCCGGCTTTCGGCACTGACAAAAAGAGAAGCCCTGCGGCTCATTTTATAAGTAAGGCCATCAAAAAAGCCCTCGTCGCGAATGCACACGGCGAGGGCTTTTTTGATGGTGGTACTCGGTTAGGCGGTGTGAGGCTTCAATGCTGTCAATTTGCGGCCAACATAAATGGCGGCGAGTACGAGTGTGTAAGTGAAAGTTGCTGTCATGGTCAGTGTTGTCGGTTTTGTGATTAAAGACGATTTACAAACGTATTGCCCCTATGAAAGTGCTGCCTGTGGTTTGTGTTATTTTTCAAAAAAAACAGAAGCGGTGCTTTATCCTGTATTAACCAGCTTGATTATCAGGCACTTGAAATAGAAACGCTAATCCTGGCCAATTAAAAAAAAGAAGCCGCCCCGAATGGGAGCGGCTTCCAATGTTGGTTTTGCCCTTCCAGGCATGTATTAATGGTTTAGTGTAAAACTACTTTTTGAATCACCAAGCCTTCTTTGAACTGTACCCTTGCGAAGTACACCCCAGAAGCCAGGTTGTTGCGCTTCACGTCGAATTGGCTGTTGTTCACGTCCTGGAAGTTGGCCACGCGACGGCCTGCAATGTCCACCAGCTCAATGCTTTGGATGGTATATTGCGCATCTGCTTTGATGCTGAAGTCACCTTCAGAAGGGTTTGGAATGGTAGACAAACCTACCTGTGAAGGCTTCAGGTTGTTGGTGCCAACCAATTGGCAATCGGTAGAAAGACCCATTACAGCACAAGCGCGTGGGGCGAAGTAGCGCATAATTGTATCCATGTAGGCGGTGTGGGTAGCATCCATGGTTTCACAGTTAGGGCTGGTTCCCAGGCCATAAGGATTGGCGCTGGCCGAGAATCCCCAGGGGCTTGAATCGTTGCCGAGGAAGGGGTAGAAGCCTTCGATATTGCCGTTGAGCGCACGGGCCTTCGCGGAAAGCGCATCGTTCAGGTTTGCGTTTATCATTGCGTTCTGGTTGCCTACGGCATTGAGCGTCGCCTGGAAAGTACAGCTGCCCGACACTTCCACCACCGGAAGGTTTATCGGCGGTGGCACCAAAACGATACCGGTTCCGCAAGGAGCGAAAGGATCGGTCGGGTTGTGGAATGAAATAACCGGAATTTCGCCCGCCTCGATAAAGGAGGTGTCGGCCAATGCGCCACCGAGGTTCACCGCCAGGGCGAAATCAGAGTTGTAGCCAACGTGGTTGGGGTAGTTGAGGGTGTCGTTTGAAGGATAGACAGGAACGATGCCGTTGATGTTATACCCAACTTTCACGCCATTTACATCACCGCTCAAAAACTCCAATACCATTGGGCCTTGTGGCGTAATAAATTTCGGGATATAGGTATCGGTAATGGTATCAAGTGTGGCGGATGCTGCTGCGATATAGCCGCCGGTACCAATGCCCCAAAGGGTAATCTTGTTCGGGTCGATTTTGTAGGTGTTGGTCGTTGCCGCGTCTTTTTTGAAAAAACGCACACAAGTACGGGAGTCTTGCACGCCGCGGTAGGCAGCGTTGATCAAGGTGTACACGCGTTCTGTCTGGGTGCTGGCAACGGGGTTCCAGCCGAGGCGGTAATCCGCTACGCCTACCACGTAGCCCATTTTGGCCAGCCGGGTGGCGATCGCAACATCGGTCGCGTCTTTTCTGGTTCCAGTGCAGCCGCCATTCACCTGTGGGGGAAGGAAGTTGCCCGTGTGCATGATAATCACCAATGGGCGGGATGTAGCCACGTCGCCTTCTGGCTCATAAATATCCACTCTGATGGCTTGTGGGATGGCTTGTCCAAAACCATTGGGCGGAGGAGCCAGAAATAAAACCGTTGCGTTTACGGCGTACGTGACATCGGCTGTAACCTTGACGTTGGTAAACACCTCGTCGAAGAACCGGCGGTTTTGTGCCTGCATTGACAGCGTCAAGGCAAGAGAAAAAAACAGGAGTAACTTTAGTTGCTTCATGATAAAATTGTTGGTTTAAATATTCAAAAGAAGGGAAATGATGCGAGGAAACTGCTGAAAAAGGCAGCTACATCATCAAAAAATTCATTTTTTTACAAAATCGTAAATCACGGATACGTAAGCCATGGTGCCGATGCGCGGGCCTCCGTAAGTTTGTGAAACCTGGTTGTTCAATATGTTCGATGCGCCAATTTTAACGGTGGTGTTTATCCTGTCAAA
>CAYVPM010000565.1:0-3558 GCA_964453475.1 uncultured Saprospiraceae bacterium
AATACACTTCCTCTCCAAAGCGCTCCAGGTCAGGCATTTTAGCCAGGCATTCCACGGTGATCCCGGGCTGATTGAGTTGCAGGGCAATGATGGCGAGGTAGAAATAGGCATCTGATTTACAGGCTTCTGTTTCCCCACTGGTCATGGTGTACAGCACTTCTGCGGCTTTTTCGTATTCAGCGTTTTTGTAGTGCCCATCCGCTTCTTCGAACAGTTGTTCGCACAATTCTATCCGTGCCACGGGCAGGGTGTCTTTGGCAAACCGCGCATTGCGGTCGGCCATGATGCTTGCGGGCGGGTTGAAGTTTTCATCGTACACTTTTTTCGGTGAAATGCTGGGGTTCAAGTAGCTCCAGATGCCAAAGCCGAGCATGGCCAGGGCCAGGGCGATCAGCACGTAGCGGGTGACCTTGCTTTGTTTTCGGGGAATTGCGGGCAAGCCCATGGCGAGCCGGCTTTCGATGGTTTCAGCAGCGGCCCAGGATTGCTGTAAATGCTCGTTGCACAATGCCGTGATTGCCCAGGTTGGCAAGGGATCAGGCCAGTCTTCTGCTGCGATGCCGAGGTTTTTGCGGTATTTTTCGCGGCAGGTTTCTGTTTTTCCGTTCTGCAGCCGTGGGTCGGTGATGTTGATGGCTGCGTCTTTGGCCATTTCCTGCACGATTTTTTGGCAGTCAGGCTCCAGGCGTGTGAATTGGCGTTTGGCGCGGATAATTTGCCGGAATTCCAGCCGGGCTGTTGCGTCTGGTAGCTCATATTGGGTATCTGGCGCAGGTTCAGCAGCGGGCACCGGGGGCAATGCCACATTTTTTTCCGCTGCCCAATCGCGAAAATGGGCTTCTGCCAGCGATTTCAGCAAGGAAAAAACAGGAATCGATTCGTCCAGTTTTTGCTCCTGGGCAAGTGAAGCAGCATGGATGACCGCTACCCTAAAAAAGGTAGAGCCGTCGGCGCTGGATCCGCCTGCCGCGGCAATCGCCTGCGTGACGGGCTTGCGGTATGCTGTATAGAGCGCAGCGAAAGTATCAGGGTCTGCCTGGCGCAGGCCCGCGTAGTGCGTGGCGTTCGGTATTTCTGTTGTGGTGTCTGTCACGGTTGAGGTATTAGGGTGCAAAGGTAGGGACAATAAATATGCTATGGGCAACTTTACCCGCCTTCGCCGAGGCTACGGCGGGTAAAAAAAAGAGCCGGACAATTGCTGCCCGGCTCATGAAAACACCTAAAACCCTATTAACTAACCTTATGAAAATTCTTTACACTCGGGTATTAGCCGATTTTAATGCTTTTTGTGACTGGTTTTGATTCCTCTTTTTTTGGTAATTCTACGTTCAGCACCCCATTTTCATAAACAGCGGAAATGCCTTCAATGTTTACGGTTTGTGGCAATTTAAAAGAACGTTTGAACGACTCGTAGCGGAACTCGCGGCGCAGGAAGCGTTCGCCGTTTTCGCTTTTCTCCTCGCTTTTTGTTTCGTGTTTCGCTTCAATGGTCAAATGGCCATTTTCGACGTTCAACACGAAATCTTTTTTGTCGAAACCCGGAGCAGCCAGCGCCAGTCTGAAAGCGTCATTGTTTTCGATGACGTTGGTGGCAGGTTGGTTTACGACCACGTCGTCGCCCATAAACTCGGCTACGCCACGGTTGAAGAACTCATTTAAGAACCCATTTGCGAGGTTTTTAGTTGCAGGAAAAGGATGAACTTTAACGATGTTGGTCATTTTTTTACACAATTTTGATAAAAGTGGATGGATGGAATTCAAGCTGGTGTCAAGTCTTTTATTGCGACCTGAGCACGTTCTTCTCATTGCAATCTGCGTACCATTGGGGAAAAAATGCAGTTTTGTCGGGATTGGGGACATGGTTTATGACAAAATGGCGTATATGTGAAAGCGTTACTGACAAAATGGCGCTAACGGTGATTTTACGGGCGCCCATTCCAGCGGGCGATGCCCGCGGCTATTGTTTGCAACCCATTCCATCGGGCGCTGCTCGATGCTATTGAATTCGCCCCTTCAGGGCTGGCATGCAGGGGCTACCCCAAAAAACAATACCTTTATCACGTGAAATATTGTTTGCTTCCAATCTTGCTGGTGCTTGGCACACTTGCTCTTACAAAGGCGCAACAACCCGATTCCCTGCGTTTTCAGCGGGCCATACCTGCGATGGCGCTGTTTGCCACCAGCGATAATTTATCGAACACTTACTTGGTTTCCCCAGAAAATGCCATTGTAAAATACGACACCCTTGGCAGGAAGGTAGCCGTGTTTACCAGCAAGCGCCTGGGGCAGGCGGCCTTTATCGATGCGTCCAACCCATTGAAAATCCTGGTTTGGTATCCTGATTTTCAAACTGTTTTATGGCTCGATAGAACCCTCACGGAAATGGGCCGTTTGAACCTTTCGAGCTTGGGATACTACTCGGTTCGATGCGTGGCCATGGCCTTTGATGGCAATATATGGGCCTTTGACGATGCCGTTTCCAGGGCGGTAAAACTCCGCCTCGACGGCTCGTTGCTGTTCGAAAGTCCACCCCTCAACATCTATTTCCCCAAACGATTTTCAGCCACGCGCATACGCGACAGCGGGCAGTATGTGTGCCTGAGCGATACAAATGCGGGTCTTTGCACACTTGATCAGTATGCCAACCTGCAAGACGTACACAGCGATATGCGCATCCACGATTTTGACACGGAAGGCGCCTGGTTGTTTTACCTTGGGAACAAGCAGCTTTATTTGCAAAATATGGGACAGTTGTTGCGACTTGAAATTCCATTGCCCAAAGGCATGACAGCAAAAGGGGCGGCTGTCTGGTTGGGCAAGCATTGTGTTTATTGGCAAAACGGGGCGCAGCTGGAACAATTCGGCTGGGAATAAGATTTCCTATTTTTTTAATTTTATGTAGGTTTTAGGGCCTGTGCTGCAGTGCTGTCCACATCGTTGAAATCATTTGTCGAAAAATCTAGTTTATATTGTAAAGTAGTTTATATCTTTGTGCTTGGTTGCAAAAAATACATCTCTTTTTAAAAACACAACACAATGGAAACTCAAGAAAAAAACCTCTCCACACAAGAAAGCCTGCGGGTAATCCGCGAAACAATTGATCTGGCAAAACACAGCTTTCGGGAAGACGGGTTCCACTTCCTGCTTTGGGGCTGGCTGGTAGCCTTTGCCAGCGCCACCGACTGGTATCTGGCCGTAATACTGCAGGATGAACGGCACAGTATGGCATGGATGATTATGACGCTGATCGGCGTACCGGCATCCTTGATTCGGGAGGCGCGGCTGGGAAAACGCCGGCAAGAAAAGAACATCGTGCGAAAATGGTACGGTTTGATCTGGCTGGGTTACGGCATTTCAATGGCGCTGGCCATACCGATGTCGGTTCGTATGGCGCTTTCTCCGGTGCCGTTTATCCTGGTACTTACCGGATTCGCCACCTACATATCGGGTATTTTGCTGAAGTTCAGGCCACTGTTGCTGGGAGCGGCTGTAATTTGGGCCGGCGCCTTGTGGTGCATGTTCCTTTCCACCGAACAGCACCTCATCGTGCAGGCGATC
>CAYVPM010000566.1:0-3556 GCA_964453475.1 uncultured Saprospiraceae bacterium
GACCCGGGTCATCCTATGTAGCCCTTTGTAGTGTCTAATTTTACAGAAAAATTGCCGTGAAAACAATAATTGCCTGTACCGATTTTTCTCCCATCGCAGATAACGCTGTATCCTATGCGGCCGCTTTGGCAAGTGCTACCCATGCACGCCTGCTATTGTACCACCATTTCACCTATCCGATTCCAGCGTCTGACTTGCCAGGTTATAACCCCGGCATATTCGTCGACGAAGCAGCTGCCGGTTATGAAGCCCGGCTCCGGGAGGTCAAAAAGGCGTTGCTCGGCAGGTATCAAATTGAGGTTGATTATGTGGTTCGCTCCTTCGATTTAAACCTCGATTTAGAAACGCTATTCAAAAACGAGGAAGGCAGCCTGGTGGTTATGGGCTTGAAAGGACAGAGCGCCTTGGTCAGCGCATTGTTTGGCAGCGTCGCAATCAGCGCCATCCGGCGAGCTAAATTGCCCCTGTTGTTGATCCCCGAAGAAGCAGTTTTCCACCCCTTGAAAAAAATACTGTTCCCATTTGACGACCAGACAATCGCCAGTACGGCCATACTTCAGCCGCTTTGCGACCTGGCAACCAACTTTGATGCCTATATCGAAGTGATTACTTTGTTTGATTTGGAAAAAACGCCAACCTTGGCGCCAAAACATGCCCTGTCGGCGCCCAAAATCAAACTGGACGATATCTTGTCAGGCATCCGCCACGGCTTTACCTACGAAAATGAAGATGTCGTATCAAACGGAATACTGTACGAAGCGGCCCGCAGTTCTGCGAATTTGGTGGCGATGATTCCGCATCATCGCTCTTTTCTGGTCAGCCTCCTGAATCAAAGCCACACACAACAGATCGCTGCATCGATTGACCTGCCGTTGTTGGTACTGGGAGGCGCGTAAAAAAAACCGGGACACCAAATCGTCTGCTTGTCAGCATCCGCCAGTGCCCCGATCAGGTCTTTTGTTTCCTAGGCCGCTGTATTGGCATTTTGGATTTCCGGGTAACCTGCCTGGGCAAGCCTGGCTACGTATTTGCTGCGCTGGTCGTCCAATTCCGAAGTGATGCGCACCGTACCCGCTTCCAGGTCAATTTTCAGGTCGATAATTTCCGGATAAGAGCCCAGCATCTGGGCGATGCTGTTCACGCAGCCTTGGCATTTCATATTCTGGACGGCAATTAGATCTTGTTTCATGATTTTGGCTACATTTTATGGTATTAAACCGCACGCCACCAGATTTTGTGCTTAACGATGTTTGTAATCTATTCAAAATCGGGCGAGCCAACGGGTAAAACCGCGCCGGTTACCCTCTGCTGGCATAGTCAATCTCCGATGCCAGCGTTTTCTCCAGCACTTTCATCAGGTCGTGGGTAGAAAGGATACCCAATAAGTGATTTGCGGGATCGACCACGGGCATTGCGTGAAATTCTTGTTTCCTGAACACCGACAAGGCGTGGGCAACCGTATCGCCCGGTTTCAGGCAAACAACCGCCTTGGTCATGATTTCGTGTACTGCAATGTTGGCCAGACTTGTCTTGAATATCTTGGCTGGTGTGTTGCCGCTGCACATCTCGCTGATAATCCGCAAATAGTCGGTATAGCTCACAATTCCGGCCAATTTCCCGGCTTCAACAACCGGGACATGGTGGAACCCATGTATTTCAAAAATGCGCCGCACGGAATCCAGGCTTTCGTCAGGGCTTACGGTCGAAGGCCTGCGGGTCATAAAATGGTCGATGGTCGTTTTGTTCAGCATATCTCTATGTTTTATGCTACAAAGTTGCCAGACTTTTATAGAAAAACAGATGATCCAGGTCAAGCAGCAAGGTGAGCCTCGTTAATACTTGGCGCCCTTGCCATACCTGCGTACTCTTATTGGTTCGCCACCAGCAATATTTCACTGCCCTTCCTTCAGCACCAGCTTGTGCCCATGCAGCCCGCCTGATTGCACGTGAATCTGATAAACACCCGCAGGGATCTCAGACAAGTTGAGCCTGTAGAAAGTCGCCGCCGGCCATTGCCAATGCCGCCAGGTTCGCCCCGTCATATCTTGCAGCGTTGCGAAAACGGTTTCACCCGCCAGGCTTTGACCTGGCGACAACATTACCCAATCTGTAGCGGGGTTTGGGAAAACGGACATTTCCAGTAGCGTGCTGGAAGGAGTGTTAACACTGCTCAGCAAATGGGCAATTTGTTTCAGGGTGCTGTCGTATCGTATTTCAAGGAAAGGTTTGATGCCATAGGGTGTGTGGTTATCAATAGTCTGCGTAAAACCGTTGTGAAAATCCGTCATCGAATACCCGTAATCAAGCGTACGGTAGACATCGGCTGCAACTGCCGGTATAATGAGTTGGTGCAAAAAATTGATCCTGGAAAAAATGCTGTCGGGATGGGTTACGAACCGGGTGATAGAATCCAAATAGTGCACAAACTGGTCATAATACGCAGGAACCAGCAGCAATTGGGTCGCCAGGGGGCGTTTTTGTGCCGCAGAAGGCAACCATTGCAAACAATTGCGTTTCGCCCAATCCTTTCCCAACCAGTCTACCCCAAATGTATTATCGGTGTCGAAGGTCACAAATTCAAAGCGCCCGCTTGTCGGGTTGTCGTAGAGGTAGTAATTGTTTTTATTGTAGAAATAGTCGTCCCAGTTTCCGGTAGCGATATCGATGGCAAAGGATTTTAGCACGCTTTGCACGTTGAGTATGGTATCGATCCTGGAGGCAAAATTTTCATCGACAGGTTGGTAGAGCAGCCGCAGCAACTCCACAAAACGGGTGTAATCGTCTGCCGCTTCGTTGGTCACCAAATCGTAGGCACGGGTTTCAGGATTGTTTAGAATATTCTTGTAAATGGAGCTGTAGTTCCCAAGATAGGCCATATCTGCCGGGTACGTGCATTTGTACAGGTTGCCCTCATTTTCGCCAAAAGCCCTTGTAAGCCATTGCTTGTCAACTTCTTCCATGTTGAGGTAAAGTCCACGGTATGCACCGTTGATGTACAGCTCGACAAAACTTCCACGCCGGACAGGCATTCCGGCTTTTTCCCACACATCGTAAAACAGTTTTTGCCGGATCATAGTCGGGTCGTTGTGGCTACCCAAAAGGTTCAGCTTGCGCACACCCTGATATTCCCGCCCGGCTTCGTATTCGTTGTAACTGATTTTAAAGGATTTTTTCTTCGCCCCCAGGCTGGTGTTGCCCCGCAGCCTGATACCCGTGTTTTCCACCGTATCCCGCACTACCCCATCGTCGAATACAAAGCGGGCATGGTAGTAATAATCGTTCACCAGTTCTTCGATCATTTCCTGCAGGGAATCGGCGGGCAGCTCCACAAATATTTTGGAAACACGGCTGTCGTCGAAGAGGGCGGCTGACTGGTTCTGGGCCTGGAGGCAGCAGGCTATTACCAGAAAAAAAGGCAACGTTATGGTATGTCTCATGCAGCAAAAGTAGCCTAAAACATTGTAGGTCTTAAACCTCAATCGGTCGGAGGTTTAAGGCCTGCGAGGTTTTGCAGACGAAGATCACCCTACCCCCTGATCTGTATCATCTGGCCGCC
>CAYVPM010000567.1:0-3550 GCA_964453475.1 uncultured Saprospiraceae bacterium
ATCGGGCCGTTCCAGATCACAGTCTTGCTCTTGCGGATCACGGAAGCAAAAGCGCGGGCAGCAGCTGGGCCAATGTCCAGACCCATCCAGCCATCGGGGATTTGGTTGCTGGGATGGGTGGCTACAGCAGCGTCAGCAGCGAATTTGTCGCCGCAGACAGAATCTTTGGGCAGCAGCACTTTAACACCGGCATCTTTGGCTTTTTTCAAAAAGTCCTTGGCTGTTTTCAGCTTGTCCGCTTCCACGAGCGAGTTTCCGACAGCGCCTTTTTTCGCTAAAAAGAAGGTGTAGGCCATGGCCCCGCCAATCAGAATGTTGTCGGCGTAGTCGAGGAATTTTTCCAGCAACATAATCTTGTCGCTGACTTTGGAGCCGCCCGTGACGCAAGTAACCGGTTTCTCCGTGTTTTTCATGGCGCGGGTGGCGTTTTCGATCTCGCGCTCCATAAGGAATCCGAAAGTTTTGTGGTTTTTGTCAAAAAACCTGGCAACGATGGCGGTGCTGGCATGGGCCCGGTGTGCAGTGCCAAAGGCATCGTTTACATAGATATCGCCCAGGGCGGCTAGTTTTTGGGCAAACGCCTCGTCGCCTTTTTCTTCTTCCGGGTAAAAGCGGGTATTTTCAAGCAGCAGCACTTCGCCCGGTTTCAGGGCAGCTGCTTTCCTGGCAGCCACATTCCCCGTGCAATCATCGGCGAAATGCACCTTTGCTTTCAACTTTCGCTTCAGGTGCTTTACCAGGTGGTTCAAGGTAAATTTCTCCCGGTTGATGCTGCCATCGGGGTTTAGCTTTTCGAGCGGACGGCCGAGGTGCGACATCAAAATCGCCGAACCGCCTTGTTCCAGAATATGCTTGATGGTGGGCAGCGCTTCGCGGATGCGGGTATCGTCGGTGATGTTGTAGGCTTTGTCGAGCGGTACGTTGAAATCGACGCGGACGAGTGCCTTTTTATCTTTGAAATTGATGGTCATTATGGAAGGATTTACCGCAATTAATTGTTTGCCGCAAAAGTACTGGACAATTCGTTTTTTTTACCACAAAAGGTTTTTTACCACACAGCGCACATAGTTCACATCGCCGATTTTACTTACACCATTGTTCTCAAACAAATGATGGATGGGACATAGGATAATATACAATGCCCAATCGAAGTGCCTATATATGTGCAGTGTGGTAAAAAACAATAGGATAAAATCTATTCGGCAACCACTAAACCATAGCGCACAACTCCGCCAGGCGGGCTGAATAGCCGGCTTCGTTGTCGTACCAGCCCACAAAGCGGACGGTGTTGCCGTTTACCTGCGTCAGCGGTGCGTCGAAAATGCAGGAGTGGGTGTTGCGCACGATGTCGCTCGAAACGATTTCATCGGTGTTGTACTCCAGAATGCCTTTCAAATGCCCTTCAGCGGCGGCTTTGAATACGGCATTCACTTCCTCCACAGTAGCAGTTTTTTTGATGATGCAAACACAGTCGGTGATGGAGCCGGTGGCAACCGGTACGCGCAGGGAATGGGCCTCAATTTTGCCTTTCAGGTGCGGGGCAACCAGGATTACCGCCTTAGCCGCGCCAGTGGTAGTTGGCACGATGTTCTGCGCGGCAGCGCGCGCGCGGCGCAGGTCGCGGTGGGGTCCATCCTGCAGGTTCTGGTCGGCTGTGTAGGCATGTATGGTGTTCATAAACAGCTGCTCAACGCCGAACGCCTTGTCGAGCGTCATGACCATGGGAACCAGGCAGTTGGTGGTGCAGCTGGCATTTGAAACGATCAGGTCGGTGCTTTTCAGGTCTTTGTGGTTGGCGCCGATTACGATGGTTGGCACATCGTCTTTGGGCGGCGCGGAGAGAATCACCCTTTTTGCGCCAGCCTGGATATGCCAGCCGGCTTTTTCTTTGTCGAGGAAAATACCGGTGCATTCCAACACCACATCAACGTTCATGGCTGCCCAAGGCAATTCGACCGGGTTTTTGACTGCCAATGCGGCAATTTTGTTGCCGTTTACGGTGATGGATTCGCCATCGGCTGATACGGTACCCTCAAAGCGTCCGTGCATGGTATCGTATTTCAATAGATGGGCAAGCGTTTCATTGTCGGTGAGGTCGTTGATGGCGACAACTTCGACGTTGGGATTTTTGAGGAGGTTGCGAAAAGTCAGGCGACCTATGCGGCCGAAGCCGTTGATGGCAATGCGTTTCTTAGCCATTATAATTTTTAGTTTGTTTGTTGAAAAATTGCTTTTGCGGGTGCAAAATTAGCAAAATACATGCGGTTTTTAAGGAGATTCTGACATTAACATGTGGAATGGAGTAGCTCTGCCGGTGTATTTAAAAAACAGATTCCAATGTTTGTTGAGGAACAATGGGAAAGTACCGTGAAAAATTATTTGATTTTGCCCTCCAGCAATACAATACCTTGTTTGGCATTTTGCAATTTTTAACGATTAGACGAAAATAATTTGGGAAAAACGCGCTTTTAGCCACAAATGCAGCGTTTATCAGCAAAGAACAATCTTCCTGTTCCGATTCAATTTCAACTTAAATCCTATTTCCATGCGGCAATTTTTCCTTTCCTTAGGCTTTTCAGTACTGATACTTTCGATACAATCCCAGCCGCTCAGTTGGGCTTCCCGAGGCGTAGGCGGGGGTGGCGCCTTGTTTTCCCCGTCTATCAACCCTGGCAACCCGGACGAGTACTATGTTGCCTGCGATCTGTCGGCACTTTTCCACAGCACCGATTACGGGAAACAATATGACCTGGTGGATTTCAAACACTTGCAAGCCGGACATAATTCCAAAGTTTGTTACACTGCCACGCCGGGTTTGCTGTACTGTGTGCATTATGCCAATGACCAGGTGATCCCGGTAAAAAGCACCGACAATGGCATTACCTGGACCAAGTTGCCCGGCAACCCCGATGATACGGAAACGGTATTCAGCATTTGGGCAGATTACAACCAGCCCAACCGGGTTGTGCTGGCCTATTACGGCCAGATTTATGTTAGCAATAACGGCGGCAATACGTTTTCATTGATTCACACGGCCATTTCCAACGGCTCAGGTTGCCTGATTGGCGGGGCGTTTTTTGATGGCAACAATATTTACCTCGGCACCAACGACGGCGTGCTGGTGTCAGTGAACGGAGGCGCCAACTGGAACACTGCAAACCTTACTGGAATACCCGCCAATGAGCGGATCGCCTCCTTTGCCGCCGCGAAAACCGGCAATATCACACGTTTCTTTTGCCTCACGGGAGGATCCGGTGATGTGTACGTTGGTTTGCCAGGTTCTGATTACTGGGATTTTATGAAAGGCGTGTATTCCTGCGACTATGGTGTCACGAATTGGGTTCCGCGCATGAACGGTATTGCGCTCGGAACAGATTTCCCCATGTTTGTCGGTATGGCTGAAAATGACATCAATACCGTGTACCTCGCCGGCAGCAATACCAGCAGCGTGCCCATTCTCCTGAAAAGCAACAATGCCGGGGGGCAATGGGCCAATACGTTTTTGACTGCCAATAACCAGAATATTATCACCGGCTGGAGCGGACTGGGC